>NZ_SLTL01000015.1:0-142591 GCF_014858585.1 Paenibacillus sp. 23TSA30-6
GACTGCATTCCAGACCCAGCATACAGGAGGCGCTTTTTTGTTTCAAACCTCAAATTAATTCATTACAGGAATGGCTCCTTTAGTGAATTTGTATTGGATGAACAGGTACATACTCTGTTGAGTGCTGCGAATACTTTGGTTTCATGCACAGGTTTGATTGTAAGCCCCCGGTATCCGATTGAAAAGTACGCACTATTTCGTAACGTAGTTACCCTGACGATACTATGACTTCTTTTTGACCTCCTTTGGAGGGCCTGATTCACATCTTTGTTATGGATTATTTCTATAGCATGATTCATTTATTCATCGGCTATAAACCATACACGACAATGTTAGGTTGCAAAAGAAACTGCATATCTATGATTGAATTGACTTCAAGTTAGCTTTTGTCTATATTTGTAATATACTGGTATGCTAGAGGAATGACAACGCGGATGCTCCTGATGAGAATACATGGGTAAACGTCATTTTCAGGATAGGGAGGCGGGTTTTAGTGGAAGAGGTCCTGAATCAAAGGGAAGCTATTTATTTGTTGTCGGACAGCCACGAACTCGACAAGGCTTGTGAGTTGTTTAGAATCAGCTACACACATAACGATTGGGATGAAGCGAACAAGGTTGCAGACTATCTGCATGCTTTGGCTGAAAGCCTGTATCACATCCAACTGAGAAATGCTGTGGACGGCAAGCACGAGACATTGAATACCAAACATCCGTTGGTATTTTATTATGCATACAGCTATCTGGCGAAATCTATTTATTATCAGAATAAAGGCAAGTATGATGAAGCCAGAGATTATATTATGAAGTATAGCGAGATGGGCTGGTTTATGGGGCTGGATGAGAGCGGTCTTGAAGAAGTAGAAAGATTTCGCTTTCTCGCCAAAGCCAACCTGTTTACGATAGAATTGCTTTCGGGAAAACGGGAGCTTCTGCCCGAATATATTCAATTTCTTCACGCCAATGATGAGGAACTGCTTCCGGGATTGGTCGGTATTGCCGAAGCTGCTAATTTGAATAATTGGAACATTGACGATCTGTTAAATGATTTTGCCCGCGATATTGAGATATTTGCAGGTTATGAAGATAGAGGAAACCGCGTATATTATTTAAAGCTGGTTAACCAATTAGCCATTTATTATTTCAAACAGGAGCAGTACACCGTTGCGTTAAATTATGTCCTTGTTTCTCTTCAATCCTCTGTTAGTGTAGAAACAGATGCCGATTTCAGGACACTGGTCGCTCTGTTTGAGGCTTATCGAGATTTGGCAACACCGTCACAGCAAGAGCAATATCAAACCATTTTATTAAGGGGGCTTCATAATGAAAAAGGCTTTAATCTCGGTAACTATGGTCTTGGTGTTTCTTAGTATTGTGATTCCGGCGGGAACTGTACTGGGTGAGCTAGACCCCGTGAATCCTGCCAATCATGGGGTGTTTTCTGTTACTGTTTAAACTTGATTGGATTGATAAGTCCCGGCAGGGATTTTGTAAATAAAGGGAGCGTACTTTAACGCATGTGAAATGATGCGATAAGTGGCTCCCTTTTTCATGTCAGGATTATGCAAACTCCTCATGTGTAAACTATGTTATTTTACGATATAGGAAGTCAAGTTCTTCGCCAGATACTGCATCGTTTCACTCGCTTGTTGCATACGCTCCATCACTTCGGTAAAAGAGCTTACGAGAGTCGCTTGCTCCTGAGAGGAGGAAACGATTTGCACAATTTCCTCTTCCATCTGACGAATGGAGTTTTGTACATCCTTGAGAGCTCCTTCGATATCGACCGTCGCCTTTTTGGATTCTACGGATAGCTTACGCACCTCTTGAGCCACGATGCCAAAGCCTGCTCCCGCTTCCCCCACACGTGCGGCTTCAATAGCGGCATTCAGTCCGAGCAGGTTGGTTTGCTCGGAAATTTCCTTGATAAATACAGCAACTTGATTGATTTTGCCTGAGTTTTGTACGGCAATTTGGGTGTTCTTCAAAATCTGCTCACTGGTAGCCTGTAGCTCCTCGGAATGCGCTGCTACATGCTGCACCATGTCAATGAGATGCTCGGTGATGGAAAGGTTCTCAGTGACGATTTGATCCAACTGATTCTTGTTAGTCAAATTATAGGAAGCAGCAAATGCTGCAACGACCTCGCCATTTTCGTCAAACACAGGAATACTGACCATATCGAGAGGATACCCCAGCAGTTCAGCAGGAACGTGGGTCAGGCTGGGCTCGCGCCCATTTTTAAGCATGGAAAAATTTTGGTAGCCCTCGAGCAGCTCTGAGCCAGTTTCAAAGCCGAGCTCCATCCCCTCCGACTCGCTATAAGCCAGAACATGAGTACGGTCTAAGAGGCAAAGGGTTACCTTCTCACGCATAATCCGTTGTATGTAGGGAATGGCTGCAATTAATGCATCTACTGTATTCAAATAGATTACCTACCTTTCTTTACTAGGTATATTTTTTATAGTCACATATATATTTGTCGGTCTACGGAGGGAGAAAAGTTATAAATGTAATGAAAAATTCAACGGGTATGAGAGTTTCAGAAAAAAGGCACACCGCTTCAAGTCAGGAAACGATATGCCTTTTCGTTTATAATGATGCAAAAGCTTCTTGTATTCGGGTCACTCGCCGCGCTGTTCGAATAATTGTACGATTTCGACAATGACCTTGGTTGCAAGCACCATGTTATCTACAGACACATACTCGAACTTGCCGTGATAGTTCTCCCCACCTGTAAAAATATTCGGTGTAGGCAGTCCCATATAGGACAACTGTGAACCATCTGTACCACCACGAATCGGCTTCATAATCGGATCAATGCCCAGCTTTGTCATCGCTTCATGGGCAACATCCACGATGTGCTTGACGGGCTCAATTTTTTCCTTCATGTTGTAATACTGATCTCTCAGCTCCAGAACGATACGGTTTTCCCCATATGCGGCTTGCAGCTCTTTCACCACGTTCGTTAAGTAAGCCTTCCGGTTTTCAAAGCTTTCACGATCAAAATCACGGATGATATAGTAGAGTTTGGCTTGTTCTACCGTACCCTCAAATTCCAGCAAATGATAAAAGCCATCGTATCCGTCCGTGTATTCCGGAGCTTCATTCGCCGGCAATCGTCCGTTTAGTTCCATGGCAATTTTGACGGCGTTAATCATTTTGTTTTTGGCTGTACCTGGATGGACATTAACGCCATGAATAGTAATATGGGCGGCTGCGGCGTTGAAGCTTTCATATTCCAGTTCTCCGAGCGGTCCGCCATCCACTGTATAGGCATATTGGGCACCAAAAGCAACTACATCAAACCGTTCCGGTCCTCTTCCAATCTCCTCGTCCGGTGTAAATGCGACGCGAATCTTGCCGTGCGGGATCTCCGGGTGATCCAGCAGATAATGTATGGCTGTCATAATTTCTGCGATCCCGGCTTTGTTATCTGCACCAAGCAATGTAGTACCGTCCGTCGTGATCAGGGTATGACCTTTATATTGGGACAGTTCGGGGAACTCGCGCGGAGAAAGGTTCACACCCAGCGATGCATTCAGCGTAATATCGCCCCCATCATAATTTTCCGTCAGTTGGGGTTTTACCCCTGCGCCGGTCATTTCGGTAGCGGTATCGAGATGGGCCAAAAAGCCGATAACCGGAACTTCTTTATCCGTATTGGAAGGAAGGGTTGCCATGACATAACCGTTGTCGTCCATCGTTACATCTGTCATACCAATGGCTTTCAGTTCGTTGACCAGCAGTTTGCCCAGTGTGAGCTGTCCGGGTGTGGTCGGGCAAGTGTTGCTGCTTTCATCGGATTGGGTATCCACCTGAACATAAGTGGTCAGGCGTTCAATCAGTTCCTGTTTCATGCGTATATCCTCCTTGTGGTCATTTCTGATATGCTACATATTTTATCATGATTGGACTTGTTATATGAAAAATTTGGCTGTACCTTCTAAAACGACAGCTTGTGTTGCACAGAGACGACGAGTAAGATAACAGTAAAAGAACGTAAAAATGGAGTAAAACCATCAAAGGAGTCTGCAATGCCTACGTTAAAAGATATTGCTCAGGAGGCGGAAGTTTCCATATCGACAGTTTCCCGAGTGTTAAATTATGATGAAACACTGTCCGTTTCGGAGGAAACACGGCGTAAAATTTTCGAGGTTGCCGAGCGTATGAAATATACGACAGCCAAACGTAAAAATGGCGGTATCGGGCGTCAGCCTCGTAAAAAGGCCGAGGGGCCGATTCGGCTCGGTATGGTCCATTGGTTTAGCGCGTATGAAGAACTGGAGGACCCGTATTATTTGTCCATCCGGTTCGGCGTGGAAAAGGAATGCCGCCAAAGCGGAGCGCAATTGGAGCGCATTTTCCGGCGGGAAGACCTGGCCGCACTGAAGACGCTGTTCGAAGGGCTGCATGGGCTGATTGTGCTCGGACACTTTAGCAGCGAGGAAGTGGAGCACATGCTGGAGCTTCCGATCCCTTGTGTTTTTCTGGATCACCCCGTGGAGCGAACGGGTGCGGACTATGTCGTCATTGACCTCGCTCGTGCTGCTGCGGACGCGCTGGATTATTTGATGGACGCGGGCCATCGTCATATCGGTTATGTGGGTATGGGTAAGGATGAGCAGGCCCATGATTTCAACCAGACGGAGCTGGATGCGCGTTATGAGATCTTTTTACAGTATAAAGGGCAGCATGCGCTATGCACATCGAACGACGTTCATGTGTGCGGCGGGACGGCGGCAGACGGCTTTCGTGCGATGGAAGCGGCCATTCTGGCGGGGCCAGAGAACCTGCCTACAGCCTTCTTTGTGGCGAGCGATTCGGTGGCGATTGGTGTATTAAAGGCGCTGGAGCAGCATCAAATCGCTGTCCCTGAACGTATTTCAATCGTCGGCTTCAATGATATTCCGACAGCGGAGTATTTGACACCGTCGCTGACGACGGTCAAGACGCATACTGAATTGATGGGAGAAACGGGCGTTCAGCTTTTGCTGCATACGGTGCGCAACGGTCCGAACGAGGTGGGCCGAAAGGTCACCATTCCGACCGAGCTGATGATTCGTAACAGCAGTGCGTCGCCGTTTACGGCTTCGATATAGAAATGTGCTCCATTGTGTGTTTAATGACCTTTACAGCTCCGGATGCCGGGGCTGTTTTTTTTGTATGGTCAAAAGAAAAAAAACGGAATTGACAAATGTTTTGTAAATGCTTACATTAAAAATATATTTATTTTACTAAGTTTTACTCGTTATTTTTACTTAAATATTTTACTATGGTAAAAGAGTGAAAAATAAAAGGTTGAGGTGACTGTCCATGCGTACCATTTTGCCGATGAATGACCAGTGGTTTTACCGTCCTGAATATGTTGAGAGCGAAATAAGCGCAGGAATTGATGCGAGTCGGTATGAGCCCATTCTGCTGCCACACACCAATGTAGAGCTGCCGTATAACTATTTTGACGACAAGGCGTTCCAGTTTGTTTCCACGTATAAAAGGGAGCTGAACATTCCGGCAGATACCAAGGGGAAACGGGTGTATGTCGATTTTGAAGGGGTCATGACTTACGCGCAGGTGTATCTGAACGGGGTAAAAGCGGGGGAGCATAAGGGAGGCTACACACCGTTCAGTATTGAATTGACCGGACTTGCCGAATACGGAGGCTCCAATGTACTGACGGTCATCGTCGATTCCACGGAGCGGGACGACATTCCTCCTTTTGGGGCAGTCATTGACTATCTGACCTATGGCGGTATTTACCGTGAGGTGCAACTGCGAGTTGTCGAGCCTGTGCATCTCGGCACGGTATTCGTCCAGACACCGGAGCCACTTGCGGCAAGCAAGGCGGTACGCGTGGTCGCGGAGCTGGAGGGCGTTGGCGATCAGGAGGACGACTTAACGGTCGCCTTGCGATTGCTGGACGGAGCGAACGTGAAGGCCGAAATCCGGCCGACAGAAGTGAAGTCAGCGGAAGTCACACTGGAACTGAAAGAACTGAACGGCCTACAGCTTTGGGATATAGATGATCCCAAGCTGTATGAAGCAGAGCTGACATTGCTGCGGAATGGTGAAGAGCTGGATCGGTTGAATGTGCGCTTCGGCTTCCGCGAAGCCGAATTTCAGCCGGACGGGTTTTACCTGAACGGGCGGAAGCTCAAACTGCTGGGCTTGAATCGTCATCAGTCCTACCCGTACGTCGGATATGCGATGCCCAAAAGAGCGCAGCGCCGTGATGCGGATGTACTCAAAGAGGAATTGGGCCTGAATATGGTCCGGACATCACATTACCCGCAGTCCCGCCATTTTCTGGACCGTTGCGATGAGATCGGATTGCTCGTTTTTGAGGAAATTCCGGGCTGGCAGCATATTGGCGGCGAAGCGTGGAAGGAGCAGGTGGTCAGGGATGTGGAGGACATGATTATCCGTGATCGTAATCATCCGTCTATTGTGATCTGGGGCGTGCGGATTAATGAATCGCAGGATGATCATGAGCTGTACGCACGTACCAATGAGCTTGCACGCAAGCTTGATCCGACTCGTGCGACTGGTGGGGTGCGCTATATTGTAGGCAGCGAACTGCTGGAAGATGTGTATACGATGAATGATTTCGTTCATGACGGTGGGCATCAAAAATATTTGGTGAAGGAAATCCGCAATTTCGATACGTATGACGATACAGAAGGTGTAGATGGCGAAACGACAGGTCTGCGCGAGCCGTCCATCGTCACCAAGCTGGATCATCCGGTCCCTTATCTGGTGACGGAATATAACGGGCATATGTACCCGACCAAGCGCTTTGATCAGGAGGAACGGGTGATGGAGCATGCACTGCGCCATACGCGGGTGCAGAATGCTTCTTATGCCGACGAAGGCATTGCTGGTGCGATTGGCTGGTGCGCTTTTGATTATAATACACACGCGGATTTTGGCTCTGGCGATAAAATCTGCTACCACGGTGTCATGGATATGTTCCGCTTGCCCAAATTCGCAGCGAACGTGTATCGCAGTCAGAAGCGGGTCGAGCAGGAAATCATTTTGGAGCCAGTCACTTACTGGTCACGTGGCGAACGGAACATCGGGGGCGTTGTGCCGCTAGTTGTGTTCACCAATTGTGATGAGGTGGAATTCATTTATGGTGAAGAGCGTAAGGGCGTCTATCGTCCGAACCAGAAAAAGTATCCGGCGCTCCCGCATCCTCCCGTCGTTATCGACGAATTGACAGGTCACTGGGGCATGAAGTGGGAAGATGCCGTGTTCATCGGGTACGTGGACGGTCAAGAGGTCATTCGCAGACGCTATTCCCGTAATCCTGTACCCACGGAGCTGCGTGTAGCTGCCGATGATACAGCGCTGGAGGCAGGCGATTGGGACGTGACGAGAGTTGTGGTGGATGCTCTGGACGAATACGGGAATGTCCTGCCTTTCTATGCTGATCCGGTTTCGGTGGAGGTCGAGGGAGCGGGTGATTTGATCGGTCCTTCAACCTTATCCCTGATTGGTGGACGCATTGCGTTCTGGGTTCGTACAAAGGGAGAGGCGGGTAATATCCGTGTGAAGGTTTCCGCGCCATCCCGTTTTGACCCGCGGGAAGTAAGTATTCTCGTGCAGTAGAATTAAAATAGAACATTTAACGTTATATGATGTAGGTTATTTCTTCGTTTATTTAAGAAGGGGATGTCCGATCAGATTCTACAAAGGATCTGAGAAGGCAACCCTTTTTTGGCTTGTGATAGGGACTTTAATCTATGAATCTGTAAACTTTGTGTCTTATGGCTGAGTCAATTGACGTTGCGTTCATAGATTGGAAGCATAGAATACACCATCAAGCGCAAGGGAGGTGAATCCTATGGCGATTCTATTACCTCAGCAATTCTATTCTCTCGCTGCCAATATTGGTAAATCATACTTTGAAAACTTGAACGGTGGCGCGAATGCTACAATTACCGTTAATAATAACGGTCCGGCTCCGATCAATCTTGTCGTCACTCGTGTCAACGCACCTGTGATCACTTATGTTATCCCTCCAACTAACAGTCTCACGTTGGCTGTTGCTTTACTGCTGGTAGCCGCTCTGCAGACTACCGCAGCTGGAGCAGCTACGGGTACGATCCAGATTGCGACAGCTGATTTTTAAGCTGTAACGACCTGATCCTCTAACTCTAGTTTGCCGCAAGGTGAGCTAGAGTTTTTTTGCTTTGAAAATTTTCTGAAACTTTTTTCAGGTTGTGCCGATATATACATATACAGCACAAAGAATCGACAGGCCAAACTTAGAGATTAACACATTTGAAAAGGAGCACCCTGAATGAGCTTAAGCAATCCGGTTTTACGTGATGACATTTTTTTGCGAGAAGATGAAAGAGAAGTTAGCGAACAACGCATGACCATTGGAGGAACGGTAAATAAAACGTTGCTTCTACTTGTTTTGCTTATCGTTTCTGGCAGTATAACCTGGTATATGAATGACCAGGGGATCATAGAGGTCCTATCCTTGATGACTGCAGGTTTGTTCGGTATGGCTGGTATGGCCCTTGCGATATTCTTTTTTCCAAAAACAGCTCCACTTCTTTCGCCAATCTATGCGATTTTCAGTGGCTTTGCTTTGGGCGGTATTTCAGCTTATATGGAGTATGAATACCCCGGCATTGTGGCCAATGCCATTTTGCTGACCGTAGGTATCTTGTTACTGATGCTCTTTATGTACACACAGCGAATCATCAAGGTGACACGGGGCTTTATCTCATTCGTTGTTTTGTGTACGCTGGCTATTGCTCTGGTCACACTGGTGGACTTTATCTTGAATTTTTTCGGTATGAATGTTCCGTATATCCATGAGACAGGCTGGCTTGGCATCGGCATCAGTTTATTTGTTGTGATCATTGCGGCTTTGAATCTGCTGGTGGATTTTAATTTTATTGAGGAGCAGACCGAGCAAGGGGCACCCAAATACATGGAATGGTACGGCGCTTTTGGATTGCTCTTGACCCTGGTATGGCTGTATGTGCGGATTTTGGAGCTGTTGTCCAAGTTCAGCAAGGAGGACTAAGTGTCTGCGATTCATGAATAGTTTCACTTTAATGTGCAGATAGGTGCAGGATAAGGAGAAGAGGACGGCTGAATCCGCCCTCAGGCTGTTCGAGAAAGTCTCGACAGCCTGAGGGCCATCTGCTGATGCAATTGGCCTTGGCTGTTACCCGTTAACACCGTGATTGAAAGGAACAAATATCATCAGCATAAATGCAACTACTAATGTTTTTCTCATGTGAATGCACTCCCTGTAAGATATTTTGATACTTTGTCAGCTGTTCCGTTGTTGCAAACATACGAACGGTTTCGAATATGGAAATAGTTGTAATAAATTCCCTGTATAAATCCATTGTAACTGCTATTTGCAAACAATTCAGAATATAATTTATGGCGACACCATACCGCTGCTGATTTATGTTATAGATAGCTAGTTGATTAAGTAATTTCACATAATACACACGATTTCCAAGGTCTTCAAAGCTGGAAAAAGTCTCTAGCTGATCGGGAATATAATAATACTCGTCTATATTCCATTCATTTATGTTTGCTACCTCAAAAATTGTGATTAATCCGGGCAATGTTTCCTCGTCGTTTTCTTGTATAAACTCATTGTACTCCTTCAATATTTCCTTATTCCCTGATAATAAGTCTACAGCGTATCCATTTGCCACTGCCAATCCTTTAAAACGTTCTATTTCTTGTATATCTTCGTCCGTAGCATTTTCGTACCATCCTAAGTCAGCATATTTAGCTGTATATTCTCTTGCTCGATCAAAAAGACTTCGCTTCTGAAAAACGATTGATTTAGCCAGGTATCCGTATCCAAAATAAAATATAAGTGGGTGTTTTAGCATCTGGTTTAGAGGAACAACTTCCCCCCATTTTCGTCTACTGTTATAACTGCGTTCAGCTATACTTAAAATGTGATCAGCGACACGACCCGCTTCTGCCCAATCATTTTGTCTATAATTTAGCCGAAATAGTTCAAAAGCCTTATCCAAGGGATGCACGTGTTCAGACAACAAATAGATTTCTTCCTCTGTATTCAAATGATTCTCCATCACTAACGCCTCTATATTTGCTTTAAAAGTCGCACGCTATAATAACTTTTTAAGCTGGGAAATACGGCCTTGTGACACGCCAAGCCTTTCGGCATATTCACTCTGCTTGGCTGTCGGATGCTCGTGTTTGAGTCTTCTTAGGCTTTCAACCAGTTCTTGTGTCGACCGATTTACTTTTTTTTCTTTGTACGTAGACCCCTTAACAACAGGGGCAGGAATGGGACGAACACCTACGTTTCCCTTCAGGTCGAGTATACATTGCTTACATAAAAGTAAACTTTTGAAATAGGTTAAATCCTGAAATGAATTGCACAAATTACAGGAAACCCCGCTACTATACTTTCCTATGCCCATAAAACCTTGTTCAACGTCCATATAAAATTCTAAAGGCTCGCCAATCTCAATCCCCATTGAGTTTCGGATTTCCATCGGAATAACAATCCGGCCTAACGTATCTAAGGGACGTGTCATACCTGTTCTCTTCAATTGATATCCTCCTTATCAGGTTATAGAAACCCACTTCATTCTCTGATCTGTCACCTGTGATTTTTGCGTACATAATCCAATGTTCTCAAAAAAAGGGGTAATTATTGTTGTGACAATAGGTGGTATATTGAAAACATACAAATGTTTCATTATATTACGAGTTTTCCAATTCTTCTTTTTATTTAAATTTGCACATTCCAAAGTTAACGCTGAAAGGGTGGTTTATTCATGGAAATAACACCTGCGATTCGGGCAGAAATTGAAAGATATCTGAAACAGAAAGGCTTGAGTATGACCCAGTTTGGCCATATCACTAATTTGAATGTAGGTACAGTAAGCGGCATCATCACAGGCAATCGTTCTTTATCTGTTAATCAACTGGATCGCATTACGATGGGCATGAATTTACCACCGGATTATTTTTATGAGCGATTCGTTGAAGAGTGCGTTGAAGAATCACCACTTAACTGGCGAAGAGTAAAACCTTTCGTATATCGTTGTGTTGAGTTAGGGCGACTGGATTGCTTACAGCGTGCTGTAAGTATGTTTCTGGATAATCCGACCTACAGTCCTGCGCTCTTTGGACTAGCCGAGGATTTGTTCCACAAAGGTTATCGGGACACAGCAGCTTACCTTTATGAAAACGCGGCTGAGAGTGAAAGAAAGCAGCATTCAGAAAGACTTGCTTTATGCCAGTATCGGCTATTTAGCATTCGGATAGGGGAAGATCAGGCTCAAAATCTACAAGCAGCAGCTAAATTTGAACCTTTTGTCGACCGTTTGGATGAAATTGACCAACTGGATGCCTTGAAAGACTTGGCAAACGTGTATAGATCATTGAGCTTGTGGGATAAGGTCTATAAATTTTCATGCCAAATGTATAAGTTAGGACAAATTCAGTACAATTTGGTTCATAACTCCAAGCGAGAAATAAAACCGGTAAAGAAACTTAGCAGACCTCTGTTTGTATACATAGCTTATGCTGAACTGATGTGTGCACACGCTTGTGATGCAAATGGAGATCATGTACAGGCTTTAGAGCATATACGTGGCTATACTGATCTAAGCTGGGTTAAAGAAACAGATTCAGATACACTCCATTGGCTAGGTAAATTTCAGCAATGGGCTAAAATTAATACTTACATAAATAGGCTTATGTCTGGAGATATTAGCGTGCTGACGGATTACGTTGGCCATATATCAGGCGACCAACATTTTTTTGCTGAACTTTTAAACGTCGTAGAAGTAGCTAATCGGTACGACATCGACATTGATCATATTCTTCAGCACTTTGAACCCCAAATTGCAGCTTATCGAAACCAAGCTTATACGAGTACATTAACAGAGCAGCAGGTTATACTCGAAGAAAATGTACGATTCTGGTATAAGTTAGCCAAGTACAACCTGAACAAAGGCAGATACTCAAATGGTTTCAAATGTTTAATAGAAGCTTTGAAAAATGCTGGTATAATTAACCATGCACTACTTGTTTCTAATTGTGCAGGCTTATTTTTCCGTTTCAGTGAATATGCTGCTCCTGAAACGCAGGCACAATTTTATTCTGCTTATGAGGAGGTGTGGAAAAAAAATGATCAAAAAGATGGCTTTAGTTTTGGCGACAACTAGCTTTTTACTGGTATTCGCACTACCAGTTCCAACCGGAATCCCAAGCTCTAACGCAATCCAGGTTCAAGGACATATTGGCACAGCTTAATCAATAAGAATTTTACCTTGGCCAGCCCTTAGGCTGGCTTTTTTTGTTTATTTTGTTGTTTTGGCTAAAAAATGATCATGCTGTATTTGTCCATTATCTTCTAAAATGAAATTTATTAGGAGGTTGAAGACATGAACATAGATGAAACTTTAACGTTAAATCAACAGTTGGAAAACGCCCGTCAACGGTTGCATGATCTGTACAAGCAGCATGGCTTTGGACATGCTTGCGTACTTGAGCAAGCTATGATTTTGGACGAACTAATTAATCAGTACAATCGTATGTATCAGACTAAGAAGTTACATCACCACTATGTTCAGTCAGAAACCTCAGAAACCACATCCTTTGTATGCAAAAATATTCCTCTTCCCAATCCCACATAACGCTCATAATTATTCTATAAAATGAATTATTTGAGAAAAAAATAAAAATACATCCCCATGTAATAAAATATAAAATTTGTTTTTTATTAACTGGAAAGTGTGATATCTGATGGAACAGACTCAGAAAAGACTATGGTTGTCGGTGGATATATCATTGAATGGATAGGAAAGAGTAGACAGAATAATAAATTGACCTTGGAGGAAGTGAATGACCTCGTGGCTGCGTATGAGCTGCTTCTTCTTCAAAACCTATTCAACCTTTCAAAAGGCAATAAAAAAAGCCACTCATCATTGAGCGACTTATCTGCCTATGTATTACGTTTATCAGCATGAAAATACCGATATCCGGCTTTTATATTACGCTTTATATACTTATCAGCACCAAATTGACATAGGCGCTTATTTAAAACCCGAAAAAATAAACAGCGATAGGATCTATTCCCGCAAGCGGGATGCAAAACGCTGCGCTCTTGCATAAAAGCATTTGTACTTAGTTACTAGAGAGGAAGAACAAGACCATTTTACTGATTACTGAAAATGGTCGTCAAAGCGCAGAAACTGGACATTACCGGAAAATGGGCAGTTAAACCATAATAAGCTGGCTTTTGCTCACTTTCTTGATATCACTTGTCCCAAATGATCCTGTCACCCAATTTGTCCTCATCCCCAGATTTCATTACATCCCAACATGTATCACAAAAGGATGAGCCCATCGTTGTATGCTCCGGGTTCGGGTTGGGGTAGTTGCAAAGCATACATATTCCTGGTTTCGGGCTTTTCTTCATGAATATCACCCCCAACAAAAAAAGCGAGCCTCATTGGCTCGCTTTCCCAGCAATTATATTTAAAAATTCGTATTAGTACTAGTCCGAACTCCAAGCTTTCCAGACATGGAACCAGAACCACTACTTAAACTAACATAAAATTTCCCTACAGTCCATGGCTTGCTTGAATTTAATATTTCATCGAATGTTTTACCAGGTTTTACTGTTCCACTGTACTTTTCCGCACCAGATGCACTTCCCTGATTCACAGTAAAAGTTATAGTAGTGTTCCCTGTGTTTCTCAAGTACAATCTTACATATCCATACCCTGCTTTAACGTCAAAATCAGCAGAATCATTAAATCCAGCTACTGGACGATCGACAATTTGTCCATCAGTAGCTTGTGGAGTAATGACATGGTCACCAGTTGTTGGTGTAGTCACATCAATCGATGTGTTTGCAGATTGGGAAACTGCTGCTGAGTCAGTTGTAGCTGGTGCAACATCCGTAGTAGCTGCGGCAGAAGCAGTTAATGGAATTGCAAGAGCTAAAGACAAAACAGATACTACAGAAGCTTTTTTAATGTTTTTCATACTCATAAACCCACTCTCTTTAATTTTTTTTACCTGTGTACTTTATCAATCAAATTGATTATGTAAAAAATCTATTTATGCCTTCCTGATCAATGAAGT
The DNA here is from genome assembly GCF_014858585.1 of Paenibacillus sp. 23TSA30-6. Lineage (NCBI taxonomy): Bacteria > Bacillati > Bacillota > Bacilli > Caryophanales > Paenibacillaceae > Paenibacillus > Paenibacillus sp. 23TSA30-6. Next base: position 14,127 of record NZ_SLTL01000015.1, read on the forward strand.
TTTTACAGGTAATTATTTATTTTCTTTTACATTATAAGTTTTTTATTGTAATTTTTCAACAAAAAAATGGACAATGATTCCATTATCTTAATAAGGCACGCTACGGAATTGAACCGCGCAAGGGTTCTGACCAGGCTGTTCATGTTTCCGCTGGTTAACTGGTGCCTTGCTGCCTGCGCGTGCCGTAAGGCCCCGGATGGTCTCTGGGGAAAGGAGCTGCTCTCGTCATCGGTCAAAGTTGTTTGTCTTTGTTTTTAACTCTGAGTTGCTGTTCCATTTTTTAAGTATTTCATTCCCGAGGAGTTTGCAAAAATCCAATAAGCGACTTCCAATGAACAATATATAGATCGAATCTGTCTAGTTCGTCATATATTGCAATTCGGAGCGACTGGAATCGAATTTTGCAAAATCCTGTCCCAAAAAACTATCCAAAAAAAGCACACAAATTTGTGTGATCAGGCTATGGAGAAACCTCCTGTTTTTGCGAGTAGTAAAAGAACCTGTTTAAAAACTTTATTTTACGTTAAATACATAGAAGTTAGGTAAAACATAAACATAACGATAAACAGGAAAGGAGTGGGGTCTTCTATGTATCAAGTAGTGCTGGTGAGGCATGGAGAAAGCGTGTATAACCGTCAAAACCTGTTCACAGGCTGGACGGATGTGGACCTGACCGAGCAGGGAACCCATGAAGCCATAGAGGCAGGGCGTATTCTCAAGGAGAACGGGTATACGTTTGATCTGGCGTTCGCTTCGGTGCTGAAACGATCCATTCGTACGCTGTATCACATTTTGGACGAGCTGGATCATTTGTGGATACCCGTACAGAAGTCGTGGAAGCTAAACGAACGCCATTATGGTGCTCTTCAGGGGCTTAGCAAGCTGGATTCCGCCGTCCAATACGGTGAGGAACAGGTTCATATCTGGCGGCGTAGCCTGACGGTGCGGCCTCCTATGTTGGATGAACAGGATGAACGCAGTCCTCGCAGGGAGGAACGATACCGCAACATTAAGCCGGAAGAGCTGCCGCTCGGAGAAAGTTTGGAAGATACGGTGCATCGGGTCGGTGAGTTTTGGAGGCAGCGGATTGTGCCCTTGGTTCAAAAAAAGGAACGGGTCATTATTTCCGCGCATGGCAACACCCTGCGGGCACTGATCAAGTACATGGAGAATCTGGACGAAACCGCACTGCTGGATTTGAATATTCCGACAGGCATTCCGCTGGTATATGAGCTGGACGAGCATATAGATCCCATTCGGCGCTTCTATCTCGGTGATCCGAGTCATGTGGAGGCGAAAAAACAGGCTGTGGCTAACCAAAGCAAGGTGACGGAGTGATTTTCGATAAAAAGAGGACAGGGCGCTTCCTCGCATCCTGTCCTCTTTGTGCTGGGTATAAGTTAATAAGTAATATATTAAGCGTCCACGTCGTCATCTGCTTCCTCCGGGCTGTCATCCTCGGCAGGAAGCGCCCATACGGATACACTGCCGGCACGAACCGGGAATATACCGTAGCCATCCTTTTCAATTTGTACGATATGATCGTGGCGGCCCGTCAGATCGGTCCATTGCTCTCCTGCACGGTGTTCTCCCACGAACATACGCTTCTCTCCGTTGTCGGCGTTGGTGACCACCACGGCGCAGCCGGAGCCTTCCAATTCAGGTACGCCCTGACGAACCCATCCAATCGTATGGGGATCATCAAAATAATCCTTTTGCTCACCATAGGCTTTATGATAGCGGGCATACAGGAGCGGATCCAGCTCGGCCTGTTTGCCTTTCACGGGCGTTTGCCCTTGAATGCCGTAGTAATCGCCGTAGAATACACAGGGGTAACCGTCCTTGCGCAGTAGGATGAGCGCGTAGGCGCTGGGCTTAAACCAGTCCTCTACCCACGATTCCAGGGCTTCGTGCGGCTGGGAATCATGATTATCGACAAAAGTGACGGAGTTCAGGGGATGAGTCTGGACTAGCGTATCCTCGAAAAGGGTGCTTAAATCGAAATCCTTTCCACCCAAGGAAGCGCTATGTAGTTTGTAGTGGAGGGATACGTCAAACAGGTCGATTTTATAATCAATGGTATCCAGAAATTTTTGACATGATTCCAGATCGGGTTTCCAAAACTCACCTACCATATAAAAGTCCTGTCCGCGTTTTTTGATCATTTCCGTAGCGAACTCCCGTACAAATTCATGATTGATATGCTTGATCGCATCCAGACGAAATCCGTTGCATTGCAGGGTATCCACCAGCCATTTGCCCCAGCGGATCATTTCCTTGCGCACTTCCTGATGATTATAGTCAATATTCGCGAACATCAAATAATCATAATTGCCGAATTCATCATCTACATGCTCGCTCCAGCTTTTATTTTTGCCTAAAATACGATAAATTCCTGTTCGGTCCTGACTTGCATCATAATCGGTTCCGTTAAAATGCTCAAAATTCCATTGAAATGTGGAATACTGACTCTGACGGCCGGGGAACGTAAATTTAGTCCAGCCTTCGATATCGAACGGCTCGGAAATGACCTCATTGCGGTTATCCGGGTTGACCTCGACGACCTTGAATATTTCCGTTTCATCCGCGCCAGCTTTATGGTTCATGACCAGATCGACATAGACAGCCACACCGTGGCGAACGCAGGCAGCAATAGCCTCCAGCAGATCTTCCCGGGTTCCGTATTTGGTGCGCACCGCACCTTTTTGATCAAATTCACCCAGATCGTAAAGGTCATAGACGCCGTATCCCGTATCCTGGGGGGATTGGCCCTTAGTGACAGGTGGAATCCATATCGCGTCAATTCCTTTGGCTTTTAGTTCCGGTGCCAGGCGGGCAAGTTTCTTCCAGTGGGAGCCATCAGCCTCGACGTTCCACTCGAAAAACTGCATCATCGTATGGTTCCTTTTCATCATGCGTCCCTCCTTCATATATAACAAGTTACCCACCAAGCAAGGGGGGCTAAACGTCAGGCGGTTAATAAGCTGCCGAACGAAGAACAGGGATCGCTGTATAACGTATGCCAAATGATTAAAATTTGTTATACCTTGAAGGTATATATATTCGATTGGCTAGAAAAGGGGACGTGAAAACGGTAGAATGAATTTAACTTAGCAAAAGTTCGGGTTTCAAGTATTCAGTAAACGTGAGCAACGGGGAAAGGAGGGGCGGACATGACGGAATCGCAGTCAATCAGGAACGAAGCGGGTAAACCGCTGATGAAAAAATGTACGTATTGCCAGGAGCTGAAGCCTTTAACGGAATTTCAGCGCAGAACCGGTCGCCGGTCCGGTCCTTATTCCCGGCGTGGTCCTTGTCGTTCCTGCCGGGGGCTAGCGGCGCAAGAACGTGCGTCTGCGTCCGCTCCTTCCGGCGAGGGAACAAAGCCCCTCACGGCTTCCCTGGCATCGCATGACGCTGGGGATGAGGCAACTGTGCAAGGCATGGAGCCGTCCACACAGCCTGATGTGCAGCCTCAGCCGCCCCGCAGGAAGCCAGTCACGGATAAAGCCCGTGAGCGTCATCGGCAGCGTGTTCGACATTTGCTCAGCAGGCTGAAGCCTGCGGATACCAAGGTTCTGCGGCTCAACCGTAACGGCATGATTCGGTTAAGGGGCAAAACCGATCAGGGGAGACGTTGGCATCAGGAGATTGAATTTGATCTGGCGGTTACCCTGGTTAGAGAGCGCATGGCAGTGGTTGTTAATCCGTACACCATCCGCAGACTCTACAGCAATAAGGAATTCCGTCAATATGTGCTCAAGCGTGATCGCTATACCTGCTTTTTCTGCGGGGGTTATGGTGATACCATTGATCATTTGCTGCCTCGTGCCAAAGGAGGACACACTACGCCCGTCAATTGTGTATGTGCTTGCAACGAATGCAATCAGTTCAAGGCAGCCCGCGATTTGGATGAATTCATCGAATCCGGTGTGCCGTTGCCTTCTCCTGATGATTCCGATGCCCCTGAGGACTCCCTATGAAAGCCGGGCACTCCCGCGAATCAGACCGCAAGCGCCCGCGTCGTGGGAGTCCTGCGCATCAATGATGAACGTATCGGGATTGGCCTCCTATGTTTTGTGGTGATTTTCATGTGATCGCGATATGAGATTCACTCTCTCTATTACCCTTGCATGCTATGATATGACCCTTTTTTTGCGGAAAATTGGACAAAAAACGAGCTTATTCTAATTTTTATCTAAAATAACAATAAAAATTTTGTAGAAATTTGTGCAAATTTAAAATTTCTTCGACGATTGTATTGTAAACAGTGTAATATAGAGGTATAGGGTTCCGTTTCGGCCTGTTGTAGTCACGGAGAAGCGCTTCGTGGGATATTCCGCAGCAGTAACAACAGAATACCGTCTGAGCAATATACAATTGGCATCTGCGATAAATCAGTCTTGCCCTTTAGGGTATAGGCCGGTTTTAGCTGTGCTTCTTGCATGTTTAAGGGCGTGAATTCAATGAACGTTTTATTGCTAGAGTTTATGGATACAGGTTACGAGAAAGGAATGGACTTCTATTTTCACAGTAAAGGAGGACGTTCACGCATGTCTGAAAACCAACAAGAGGTGGCTGTAACACAAGAAGCTACTAAAGAGTCTCGGGATGTATTGGACCAATTGATGAAACCGGAGGTTCAGCAATCGCTGACCGTACTGGTTGAGAATCTGCCCAAGTTGACTGAGATGGTTACTTTGATGACCGACGCTTATGATGTAGCCCGTAGTTTGGCAACCGACCCTGTATTTATCGGCGATATGAAAAGCTCCATGGGAGAGTTTGTGAAGCCTGTTACAGATTCGGCTAAAGGCTTGGCTTCTGCTGCAATTGAAGCAAATGATCGTGTACAAACTACGGACGGCAGTGTAGGTCTGTTTGGCCTGCTCAAAATGCTTAAAGATCCGAATGTACAAAAAACGCTGCGTTTCAGCCAGGCTTTCCTGGAAATTCTGAATGAGCGCCAACGCGAGAGCAAATAATTACCTGATCAAGAACGGAGGATGGACATGTCGAAGCAAATTTTGATCTTGGGTGGCGGATACGGCGGATTGCTGGCCGCTCTGACAGCACGCCAGCACCTGGACGCTAGCCAAGCAACCATTACAGTGGTTAACCGCTTTGCGTCGCACCAAATTATTACGGAGTTGCACCGTTTGGCGGCAGGTACAATTGCCGAAAAAGCTGTTGCGCTTCCTTTGGAGAAACTGCTGCGTAACAAAGATATTATCCTGAAAGTGGATACGGTTTCGGAAATCAAACCGGACGATAAAAAAGTATCCCTGACCAGTGGAGCTACGTTGAGCTATGATGCTCTCGTTATTTCCCTGGGCAGCGAAACGGCTTACTTCGGTATTCCGGGGCTGCAAGAACACAGCTTCACGCTGAAATCAGTGGCAGAAGCAAACCGCATTCGCGCACACGTAGAAGCTCGTCTGGATGCTTACAAGCAATCTGGCAACAAAGCGGACGCTACAATCGTTATCGGTGGTGGCGGTCTGACGGGTGTCGAGCTGGTGGGCGAATATGCTGACAAGCTGCCTGCGGTTTGTCGTGAAAAAGGCATTAACTACGAAGATATTAACCTGTATTGCGTAGAAGCTGGACCATCTATTTTGGCAGGCTTCCCTCAAGCACTGGTTGATCGTGCAGTAACAAGCCTTGAAAAACGTGGCGTTCAAATCGTAGCCGGTGTTCCGATTACAGAAATGAAAGCCGACGAAGTTCTGCTCAAAGACGGACGTTCGATCCAAACGAACACCCTGATCTGGACAGGCGGCGTACAAGGCAACGCACTGGTTGGCGCTTCCGGTATCGAAGTGAACCGTGGCCGCGCAACCGTGAACGGTGCACTGCAATCGACTTCTCATGAAGATATCTTCCTCGCTGGCGACAGCGCAGTAGTGTTCCCTGGTGAAGGCGAGCGTCCATACCCTCCAACTGCACAGTTGGCTTGGCAAATGGGCGAAACTGTTGGTTATAACATTTTTGCTTACTTCAACGGAGCGAAAATGGAAAACTTTAACCCAGTGTTCTCCGGTACATTGGGCAGCTTGGGCAGAACAGACGCGATCGGTACGGTAGGCGCGAACGGCACCCAACTGAAAGGCGCTGTAGCCACTTTGATGAAGGAAGGCAGTAACATCCGTTACCTGTCCCACATCAAAGGACTTTTTGCATTGGCCTATTAATATTCCTTACTTTTTATATGCTTTATTCGAAGAGAGCGCTTCTGCGCTCTCTTTTTGTTATGTAATAGAACCTTCTATATGTCATGATGTGTAAAAAGATATGTTCTTTATTTATACATATATTTCAAATTATGGTTGACGTGATATGTTTGTAGGAGTAGACTACTTACGAAAAAAATAACTAGGAGGGCATTATGAAAATCAGGTTATTAATCAGTATTATGATTGTACTAAGTTTTGCTACTGCACACTCGAATTCGACATCAGCTCAAGCTCAAACCCCCATACATCTGAAGGTCAATGATCATTACGTTCTATATACTTACCCTGCATCACCTTTCTTGGATAAAAAGGACAGACTACTCATACCGCTGAAAGCGGCTGAGGATATACTGGGTGGTAAAGTAACTTACAATGCAGCGAGTAAAACCGCTTCTGTTGATCTGTTGGGCCGTAATGTAACGGCAACGATCGGATCACCCGAAATATCGGTTAACGGCGAGCCGGTCACAATGGATACAGTCCCCATCATGAAAAGTAATGCGATGTTTTTGCCGGTATCCATTTTGTTGAAAGATACAGATGCGAAGATGGAGTGGGATCCCAAGCGTGGCTTATTGAAACTAAGGCATGATAGCTTTACGGAAAGTCCAGTTCTTATGAAATTTAAGGGACAAGACTTGGCCCAAGTCATTGACGCGAATGCGTTTGATCTTACTTCCTTTGATTGGGATCGCAAGAAAGGCATATTGGATATTTATGCTATGTACGAGAGCGGCTTATCACCTGCTTCCAGCCAAATCGACTTTAATCCTATGATTGTTTATAGCAAAGGGACCTATAGTGTAAATCCTTATTCTAAATTCAATATGAATTATAAAGTTAACATAACCAGCCACGGTAATTTAATTTATACCCAAAATATCGATACAACCGATGCGGATAAAGATTATATAAAATATATTACTTCCGTAGGCAGATTGATTCAATAATGGAATTCGTGATGCTTGTATATCATAAATAAAAAAGCGACAAGGGCTTTGAAGCCTTTGTCGCTTAGTTTTTTTAATTTAACCTTAGAAGTTAGTAATTAGGTTGCGGTTGTCCTCGTTGCGGATAGTTCCACTGACTCTATCAATGGACTCTTCGTCTTTAAGAAAATTAGTAACGCCATCTGTCAGGTTGCTTTTTTGTGAATTTGACATTTTATTCCAATCATCCAGATCCACAAACACATCCACGTCGGCTTTACTGCTGTCGCCTCTTACGCTGAAATCAAAGCCGTATCCGGCGTAGTTGCTGTATCTGTTGAATAAATCACGTTGGATACTGTTTGCATCGAAGGATGAAGATACTTTTTTAATCGTAACATCGCCTCTACTGTTGGTTGTAAAGCTTGCTAATTTATCGTTATTGCTGGAATTCTTAACCGTGCCATCAACCTCGGCATCCTTATACTCTTTCAAAATATCTTCAACGATGTCTTCCAGATAGGTTCTTTGTTTGCTGCTGGATAAACCTTCCCATCTGGATTTTGTCATTTCGATGGTCACCGTAATATCGTTTTTGTTGCCACTGAGCTCAATATCCGAATTCGTATCGTAGTCATCCCTGTGATCATCGTTCAAATCACGCTCAAGATCTTTCATGGGGCTAGAGCTGTTTTTGCTTGCGTCATCTTTTAGTGTCTGATTGTCTTTTTGCAATTGGGCAATGGTAGCGTCTTTGGTTGTGTTCGCTGCTTTGGCTGTATTCAGCTCCTGAGTCAGTGTTGTGATCTGGTTGTTCAGTGCTGTAACCGTAGATTGATCAATGGGAACGCCTTTGTCAGCGATGACTACGCGTTTGTTGGTACCGTCCCAATCTACTTTTTTATCCAAAGCTGTACCTGCCAGCTTAAGGGGGAGGTACGTCACGCCATTCAGCAAGAATGGTTCTGTTTTGGCATCATAGGGAACTTCAGTTCCGTTGTAGATGATTTTAATATTGTTATATACTGCTTGGATCGGCTTAGTCACTTGTGCGGCAAATGTGGATTGGCTGAAAAGAGCTCCGGATATGGCCAAGGCGGATACTGCAGTGATAATGACAGGCTTCTTCATGGATTTCAATGATTTCATTCGTTGGTCTACCCCTTTATTAAGAATTATAGCTTGGTTCATAGACTAGAGTAACATTAATGCTTACAAAATCCAACACGTTGGAAGAGTCATTGTGGGTTATGCTTATATTGTATAGACGCAACAATAACCATAAAAGTTGCCCTATTACATAAATGTTTTTTCAAAAACAACGATCAAAACAAAACAAGCCCGCTGTACAAGACAGCGAGACTTGTTGGTGGAATAATGCGTCAGGTTATTAAAAATCAGAATTATTTGCCGTCCTTCAGCTTGCCTGCTGTTTCCTGAAGATGGCCTTTGGCCTTATCCAGTTTACCTTCGGCTTGAAGGGATTTATTATCCGTGGCATTCCCGATTTGATCCTTGATTTCACCTTTGGCTTTGTTAACATTACCTTTGATTTTATCGCTGATTCCGTTATCCTTCATGTTATATCCCTCCTTATGTGATCGAAATTTCATTCAGCATGCTGTAGTTAGTCTTTACCCGAGCGAGGGTGATGCGAAACGGAAAGCTGTGCGACATACAAGGGTATAATGATGGATACAGGCCAAATCAGAACGTGAAATGGGGAGTGGGCGTATGCTTAAAATTTTGTTATTTATTTTCGTTATTCAAATTATTTACGTGTCTGCGTATACACTGCGTATGATTTTGACGCTGAAAGGACAGAAGTACGTTGCTGCGCTCATAAGCACTGTAGAAGTTACGATCTATGTGCTGGGCCTGAACATGGTGCTTAAGTATTTGGACCAGGTGGCAAGTCTCGCGGTTTATGCCATCGGCTATGCACTTGGTATTCTCATTGGAGCATGGATTGAGGAAAAAATAGCGCTCGGCTACGTAACCGTCAAGGTGATCAGCAATGAGGTCAACGGAGGTATCGCTAATGCGCTGCGTGACAAAGGGTACGGTGTTACAGCATGGCTGGGCAGTGGGCGGGATGGAGATCGGCTGGTGATGGAAATTTTGGCTAAGCGGAAAAATCAGAACAAGCTGTACCAATCCATTCTGGATATTGATCCCAAGGCCTTTGTCATTACAGTGGAGCCGAAGCAGTTTCATGGCGGTTTCTGGACCAAGGCGATCCGCAAGTAAACATTTTGGAAAAATACGCATATTTTTCAGAGGATGGAGCATATTAATACCCGCACAGGAGGGATTTAACAATATGCCAACAGGAACAGTGAAATGGTTCAATGCAGATAAAGGCTTCGGCTTTATCGAGACAGAGGGCCAGGATATTTTTGTCCACTACAGTGCTATCGACGGTGAAGGCTTCAAGACGCTGGACGAAGGCCAGCATGTGGAATTTAATGTGGTGGAAAGCCAGCGCGGGCCGCAGGCGGAGCATGTCACCAAGACCAGCTAAAACGGGTCAGGACGAGCTGATCAGAGGAGCCTCTTTGCCGCTTCGTTGGGCGGGGCTCCCTTCTAATGTAGGGGATTACCCCATAAAACCGAGGGGGGAATGTAGATGTACAGGCGCCAGGCTCCGGAGATTATCCCAGAGGAAGATACGGCGATTTGGTCGTGTACCAGCGAGGGTTGCAACGGCTGGATGCGGACGGATTTCACCTTTTTGAGCGAACCGGTTTGTCCGTTCTGCCAAGCCTCCATGGGACAGGAAACGCGGATGCTCCCGATTCTCAATCGAACGGGCAATTCTTTTGTGGCTCAACGCTCCTGAGTAAAGGCGCGTACGTTGACCACGTGTGTAGAATCTATGAACATCAAAAGCCGCTCCAGCGACATGCTGAGCGGCTTTTGGTTGTGAAGCTTTGAGAATAGAGGCCAATTGTCCAAAGCACACATCGATCACGGCCTCTCCATACGCTGCACGGAATCACGATACACGATGTGACCTTGTACAAGGACCCGGCCAAAACGACTGCCGGGATGGCTTATTTTTTTCATCATGGATTCAATGGCAGTACGGGCCATCTGTTCAATGTCCACTCCGACGGTGGTCAACTGCGGAACAATAAGGGTGGCATATACATCGTTGTCGAAGCCAACAACAGAGCAATCTTCAGGCACGCGGTATCCCAGAGCAATGAGCTTTTGCACCAGGTTGTACGCGACCTGGTCACAGTTGCATACGAAGGCGGTCGGCAGTGGCTGAGGCAGCTCCATATCAACGTATACACCCTCGTCGTCCCGGTCGCTGAGTACCCACTCGTTACGCAGAGGCAGCCTGTGCTCCAGCAAGGATTTATAGTAGCCGAGGAAACGGTCCTGAATGCTACTGGTGGAGTAGAGATTACCCACATATGCAATGTCCCGGTGTCCCTGGGCGATCAAATAGTTGGTCAGCTCGTAGGCTCCGTAAAAATTATCGGTTACTACGGAGTCGATATCGGCATGCTCATCATAAAAATCAAGAAACATTTTGGGCAGGTCCATGGACTGCACTAGCTCAATATATGGCTTGCTCACTTGTCCCAGAAGAATGAAGCCATCCACCTTGCGATCGTAATAGATACGTGGCAGATTAAGCTGTTCTTCGTCCTCGCGATGGAGGATGTGAAGAATGCCGTAGTAGCCGTATTGCTCGAGTTCCCGCGAAATTTGCTGATAGATGTGCAGATAAAACGATTGGCCGGGACCGGTAAAACGCTCGGGAATGACAACACCAATGTTATAGGTGAGGCCCTCCTTCATGGACTTGGCAGCGGTATTGAAACGGTAGCCCATTTCGCCCGCAAGCGTCTTGATGCGCTCCTTTAGCTCATCGCTAACTCCATCCTTGTCATTGAGCGCCTTCGACACGGTCACGCTGCTAACCCCCAGCTTTTCTGCAATATCCCGCATCGTTACGTTGCTCTTCATTTCCTGTTCCGCCTTCCAATTTAAAAAAGATCAACATCAGCGTAGCCGCCCTGTCGAGAAAAATCAGCAGCATAGCTGTCCTTTAAAGAAAAGAGTAGCAGCGCAGCTGCCCTGTAAAGCTAAAGAGTAGCAGCATAGCTGCCCAGAGAACAGCCATTAGCCTGCGGATAACAGTTGTTCTCTGGATAGTATACATGGTTCCGCATGCAGGATAAAGCTTGCGACTTAATGAGGGCGTGCTTGCAACAGCGCCTCATTGCGCTGAATCAGCTCACGGCGGATAGCGGCGCTGCCGAGTGAACGCAGTGGGTCAGGCGGTGTGTTGAACGTGTAGTCCTCCAAGCGGGCGACGGTCGTTGTTGCCACGTGGATACGGGTATCACTGGAGGCGTAGTAAATAAAGACTTTATTTTGCTCGTTAACCACTGCTCCATTGCAAAAAATAACGTTCGAGACATCCCCGACGCGCTCTTCATCATAGGGGGCTATAAAATGCCCGCCGGGCTTGGCGATGACGCGCGAAGGGTCCTCCAGGCTGGTGGCAAAGGTGTAGAGCACATATCGCAAACCAGCGGCGGTATTGCGTACGCCATGAGCGATATGAATCCAGCCGCGGCTGGTCTTGATCGGAGCGGGCCCTTGCCCGTTCTTGGCTTCGTACACCGTATGATAGCAGCGTTCGTCAATCACTGTTTCGCTTTCAATCACAGGCTGTGTAATATCCTCGCACAGACCGAAGGCAATGCCGCCGCCCGAGCCAGTGGAAATAAATCCATCCTGCGGACGAGTGTAAAAGGCGTATTGGCCGTTCACGAATTCGGGGTGCAGGACAACGTTACGCTGTTGCGGTGATCGGGTGGAGATATTCGGTAGACGGGTCCATGTGCGAAGATCGCGGGTGCGGACCAGTCCTGCCTGAGCGACAGCGCTGGAGGTGTCGTGTGCTGGTGCGTCAGGGTCCTTTTTCTCCGAACAATAAATACCGTAGATCCAGCCGTCCTCATGCTTCACCAACCGCATATCGTACATGTTCGTTTCGTCCGGGTCGATATCGTCCCATATCAATGGGGCATCGATGAACCGGAACTGGTCAATACCGTTATCACTCTCGGCCAGAGCAAAAAACGATTTCCGATCCAGCCCCTCGGTGCGGGAAACCAGTATATATTTGCCCTCATGATAGATCGCGCCCGGGTTTAACGCTGCATTCACGCCCAGACGCTCCATGAAAAACGGGTTCGTCTGCTCGTTCAAATCAAACCGCCAGTGCAGCGGGACGTGATGACGTGTGAGTACAGGGTGACGGTAGCGTTCGTAGATGCCATTGTAAAAGGTGGTGTTGACCTCATTCGGGCGTGTAATCAGTTCCTCTTGCTGCGCAAGCAGCTTATTGTATTGAGTATGAATCATTTCGTTCCCATCCTTTCCAGCATTTCAATGCAAAATCGACTATTGTGATAAGGGCATTTCCAAGGTCCTGCAACTTCTTTTGGATCAGGCTTGCCATCCGCTTGAACGGACCAGAACCATTCACCTCCAGGTCGTGGATCTACGATATACTGCCGAGTGTAGGCCCACAAATCCTGTACAATCTGTAAGAAACGTTCGTCCTGTGTTCGTTGATACGCATTGTAAAAGCCGACGATTCCTTCTGCCTGTACCCACCATATACGCGAGGTGTCTACCCGATCGCCTTCCCGTTCGTTGATCAGTGAACCATCTGGCTGAACAGCACGTTCGGCTACCGCATGGGCGATATCCACCACCATGTCTACATATTCCAGGGGATGGTGCCCCAGTACGTTCATAGCTTCCTCAATCAGCCAACTGGCTTCAATGTCGTGACCGTACGAGGTCAGGTCGAGCAGAGGGCGCCAGTCACTGTCGAAAAATACCCCCAACCGCCGGGTGGAAGCATCGTAAACACGACTGTATAAAATGTCCAGTACATTCACCAGTGCATCTCGCACGCTTTCATCCGGCCATACGCGCAGTAATTGGGTATACGCTTCCAGAACATGAATATGTGTATTCATGGTGATATGCGCAGTAACCCCGTTTTCGCTGAGCAGCTCATTAGGCTGTGTGTTCCACATACGGTCAAATTGTTCACCATATGCTTGGCGGGTGCGATCATATCCTTTTTGCTCCAGCAGGTGAAACAGCTCCTTAGCTAGTGGCAGTGCATCGGGGTCGCCCGTTGCCCGCGCATATTCGGACAGGGCATAAATGGCGAATGCCTGAGCATAGACGTGCTTGCATGTGTCGGCAGGACGGCCCGTATGATCTGCCATCCAGTACATTCCTCCATATACCGGGTCTATCAGGTGCTCTTGCAGGAACAGGAAAGCGTGTCGTGCGGCATCCTTATAGATGCGTTCCCCGGCCACACGGGCTGCCGCCGAGAATGACCAGAGTAATCGGGCAGTAGCAATTCCACCCTTGTTCGCCTTTGTATGGATGTGCAGATCGACATCCACCTCACCATAAAATCCACCGTGCGCTTCATCCTTCAACCTTAGCCAGAACGGGAGTATATGATCCTTCCATTCCTGTCTGATCTCATGTAGCAACGTGTCCAAGAGGCAAAATCCTCCTTTGTAAATTATATTAGGTTATCGTTAACTTTATTTAAAATCATAATCACGTATTTCAAACCTGTCAACTCTCCTGATTCATAACCGTTACCCCAAGGCTAATGGTTATGTTTCAGATCAGCTATGCTGCTATCGTTATTACTCTGGGTGGGAAGCACTGTCCAAATTATATTGCATTATGAAGCTTTTATAGCTCTGCTTATATATTCACAAAATAATAAAATTGACATAGTAAGCGTTATCATAATAAAATGATTTTGTTAGTTTAACGATAACCTTATTTAAAAAGTCGGGAGGGGTCGTTTTATGAAGTTGTCCAAGGTTTTGGTGCCGTTACTATCGGTGCTATTGTTAGCGGGGTTGTTTGCAGGGTGTGCCCCAAAAGGATCAGATACGCCAGCAGCCAGCTCTGATCCGAAGGATATGGAAGGTGAAATCACGGTCATTACACAACGGACAGACATTGTGGATACGGTGTTTCAGGATTACGCCAAGGAATTTAACAAGCTTTATCCGAAGGTGAAGGTCAATTTTCAGGCATTAGCCGATTATGAGAGCCAAATTAAAATTCGGATGGGCACCAGGGATTACGGAGATGTTTTGCTTATTCCTACCAGCATTCCCATTGCAGAACTACCCGAATTTTTCGAACCGCTAGGCACTTATGAGGAGATGAAGAGCAAGTATACCGGCATTGAAGAACGTATGGTGGATAATAATGTCTACGGTATTCCGGTAGCAATGACGTATTCCGGTGTGATTTATAACAAAAATGTGTTCAAGGATGCGGGGATCACGCAACTTCCTAAAACCCCGGATCAATTTTTGAAAGCGCTACAGCAGATTAAGGACAAAACCAAGGCAGTGCCGCTGTTTACGAACTATGCCTCCGGGTGGGCACTGACCCAGTGGGAAGCTGATTTGCCTACAGTGGCGGGTACGAAGGAATATGTGAATGTCACACAGCCGAGTACAGACGACAATTTTACGAAGGGTCAGCCTCACTATGAGTTGTATAAGATCATGTACGATGCGGCTAAAAATGGTCTGATCGAAAAAGACCCAACCACCACGGATTGGGAGACCTCCAAGGCGGATCTGGCTCAAGGGAAAATCGGTACGATGGTACTTGGCTCTTGGGCCATTGACCAGATCAAAAGCACAGCCACCAACAAGGATGATATCGGCTTTATGCCGTTTCCGACAAATGCCTCCAAGGTGCTTGTTCCGCTGGCAGGTGATTACAACCTCGGCATTAACGTAAACAGTGAAAATAAAGCAGCTGCCCGTGCCTGGGTGGACTGGTTTACTGACAAGTCCAACTATGCTGTAGAGCAGGCGGGGAGCATCAGTCCGCTACAGGGTGCAAAATTACCTGAAATTTTGAAGCAATACGGAGATCAGGGAGTTGTCTTTGAAACGCTCACTCCTTCGCCAAAAGGGCAGGAAGGGATTGTCAATAAAATCGACACAAAGGGAGAAATCGGTTTGTGGCAGCCGGACTTCAAGAAACGCATTATTGAGGCAGCGCTTGGTAACCGCCCGGAATCATATGACACCATTATGAAGGATCTGAACGACGCATGGGTGAAGGCGCGTGCCGAAGTGGCTGCGAAGGAAGCCAAATAGTCATCTGAACTGACGATTAGAAAGGATCGAAGTAGCAGTCGATGGACGGATAGCCAGGAGGTGCAGCATGTTTAAATTTTCGAATCTCAGCTACTCCAAACAAAGATTGGCGATTATTGCAGCCTTTTCATTTATTCCGCTGGCGCTGCTGATCACTTTTGCGTACTTGCCAGTGATCAATATGTTCAAATACAGCTTTTCGGACTGGAACGGCTATAGTAAGCGTCTGGAATATGTGGGCTTTGAAAACTATATCAAAATCTTTACCGACCCTGAGTATTTCTCGGTGTTTAAGGTCAGTCTGTATTACTTTGTCGCTACGTTTGTACAGATGGGGCTGGCCCTTTATTTTGCAACCATTCTCAGCTTTCAAACCTGGTTTAAAAATGTGTTTAAGGGCATTTTATTTTTCCCTTCCCTGATGAACGGGGTGGCCATTGGTTTTATTTTTCTATTCTTCTTCAAGCCGGACGGAACCCTGGATACACTACTTCAGGCACTGGGGCTGGGCTCGTATATCAAGCTGTGGCTGGGCAACCCGGAGATTATTAATATTTCACTGGCTGGCACGTCGATCTGGAGATACATGGGCTTTAACTTTATTGTGTTTCTCGGTGCGATTTCCTCCATATCAAGTGATCTGTATGAAGCGTCTGATATGGACGGGGCCAACCGCTGGCATCAGTTTCGGTACATTATTTTGCCGAGTATCAAGCGGATTTTGCAGCTGAATCTCATCTTGGCGATTAGCGGTGCGATCAGTGCATTCGATATTCCGTATATTATGACTGGCGGCTCCAATGGCAGTAAAACGTTCGTCATTCAGACGATTGACGTGGCGTTCAAGTACAGCAAGGTCGGTCTGGCCTCGGCGATGGCGGTTATTTTGCTGCTGATTGTGATCGTGGTTACGCTGCTGCAACGTTTGCTGATTCGGGGAGAGGAGGATTAACCGTGTATATGTTAAAAAGAATGCTGGCGAACAGCATCAAGTATGCCGCGCTTTTGCTGGGTGCGTTTTTGCTCGCAACCCTCATTCCGGGGGTAACGACACAGGTATCGACATTCCAGATTATCAACAAGTTGGAACTGTTTAACACGCCTTGGGCAGCTATTTTGCTGTATTTGGGAACCGATATTATTGCGGTGTATATTTTTCTGCAATTTCTGGATTCCATTGCGGTGGCACTGGACGAATCGGCCATGTTGGATGGTGCCTCCTATCTGACCATCTACTGGCGCATTATTTTGCCCCTGCTCAAGCCCGCCATTGTGACGGTCATTATTATCAAAGGGGTTAATATTTACAACGATTTTTACACCCCGTTTCTGTATATGCCGAAAACAAGCCTTCAGGTCATTTCGACGGCGTTGTTCAAGTTTAAAGGGCCGTATGGCTCGCAATGGGAAGTGATCAGCGCGGGTATAATCATTGCTATTATTCCGACGTTAATTGCATTTTTGGCATTACAAAAATATATCTATAACGGGTTTGCACAGGGTTCAGTGAAATAGAAAAATTGATAAAATCAAGTGTCTCGGTGAGAGGAGAGCATATGTATGAGTAAATTGAATGTGGATTTGGATGTAGGTAACGTACGAATTGTGGGAGACAGTCTG
This sequence comes from Paenibacillus sp. 23TSA30-6, assembly GCF_014858585.1. Lineage (NCBI taxonomy): Bacteria > Bacillati > Bacillota > Bacilli > Caryophanales > Paenibacillaceae > Paenibacillus > Paenibacillus sp. 23TSA30-6. Next base: position 31,122 of record NZ_SLTL01000015.1, read on the forward strand.
CCGGAAATGCCGTGGCAAGATAAGCCTGAAGGCAGTGAGGCTCCGGTATGGAGACATACTGAGAATCCGGTCATTGGACGGAATCCGGTGCCGGGCATTGCCCGTATTTTCAACAGTGCAGTAGCTCCGTATGAGGGGCGGTTTGTGGGGGTGTTTCGGGCGGAAACGATTAATGGACGCCCGCATTTGCATCTGGGCTGGAGTGACGACGGGTTGGCTTGGGACATTGAAACGGAACGTTTGCATTTGGTCGATGAGGAAGGGAACGATTACCAGCCCAATTATGCTTACGATCCGCGTCTGGTCCGAGTGGAGGACACGTATTATATCATCTGGTGTACAGATTTTTACGGTGCTGCGTTAGGGATAGCGCAAACGAAGGATTTTAAAAGCTTTGTACGATTGGAAAATCCGTTCCTGCCGTTTAATCGAAACGGTGTGCTATTCCCCCGCAAACTAAACGGAAACTACGTGTTGCTATCCCGTCCGAGCGATAGCGGTCATACGCCGTTTGGTGATATTTTTCTCAGTGAAAGTCCGGATCTGGTGTACTGGGGCAAGCACCGTCATGTGATGAGCAAGGGCGGACAGGGCTGGTGGCAATCGGTGAAGATTGGCGGCGGGCCGGCTCCGATTGAGACGACCGATGGTTGGCTGATGTTCTACCACGGGGTGACGGGCACGTGTAATGGGCTGGTATACAGCATGGGAGTAGTCGTTCTTGACCGGGATGAGCCGTCTAAAGTTAAATATCGTTCCTCCAATTTCGTGCTGACCCCGGAAGAGTGGTATGAGGAACGTGGCTTTGTGCCAAACGTAGTGTTCCCATGTGCTACGTTGCATGATGCGGACACCGGACGGATTGCAATTTATTATGGAGCCGCCGATACGTATGTAGGTGTCGCATACACGACAGTATCCGACATGATGAAGTATGTCATCGCAACGGATGAAGTGGTCGCAGACGACCATGAGTCGGGCCGGATGTAGGAGGGGACTTGAATGCCGGAGGATATGTCTTTACAGCAATTGCAGTCGTATACGGGCAGTAGTCCGAAGCCGCCGGATTTTGATGCGTACTGGGAACGGGCGCTACAGGAGCTGGAGCGGCAGCCGCTGGATTATACGCTGGAGCCAGCTGATTTTGTCTCTCCGCTGGTGGAGTGCTTTCATCTGTATTTTACAGGAGTAGGCGGAGCGAAGGTTCATGGAAAGCTCGTCCGACCCAAGCATTTTACAGAAAAAGGTCCGGCTTTGGCGATGTTTCACGGATATTCCTGTGACAGTGGCGACTGGTTCGATAAAGTGAGCTATGCGGCACATGGATTTACCGTGCTGGCTCTGGACTGTCGGGGGCAAGGCGGTTTGTCTGAGGACAACTTGCAGGTTCAGGGAACGACGATTCGCGGGCATATCATCCGGGGAATCGACGACCCGGACCCGGATCGGCTCTATTACCGCAATGTATTTCTGGATACGGTGCAGACGGTGCGCATTCTGATGTCAATGGAGCAGGTAGACCCTGATCGAATCGGCGCGTTCGGATGCTCCCAAGGGGGAGCATTGACAGTTGCCTGTGCTGCATTGGAGCCACGTGTGCGTGTAGCGGTTCCGGTATATCCGTTCCTGTCGGACTATAAAAGAGCCTGGGCGCTGGATGCCACCACATCCGCATATGAGGAGCTGGTGTATTATTTTCGCTGGTTCGATCCGAACCATGTGCGCGAGGAAGAGTTATTTCACCGACTAGGCTACATCGACATTCAACATTTGGCAGATCGTATTTGTGGTCGGGTGCTATTTGTGACGGGGCTGTCGGATACGGTTTGCCCGCCTTCCACGCAGTATGCGGTGTACAATAAAATCGTATCGGACAAGGAAATGCTCCTGTATCACGAATACGGCCATGAATACTTACCGTATCTATCGGATCGTGCTATGAGTGAATTTTTACAGCTTTAAGGGGTTGAACTTCGGGTTAGGCTCCTTTATAGTAATGTCTATAACCTTCGTGATGCGTGATCAATGAATGTCCCATTTGTATAACCTCAATAATATGGTTTGAGGGTCTCTACCAGGAACCGATAAATCCTGATTACAAAAAATGTGCGTCTTGTACATTTCTTGTGGTCAGGATTTTTTTGCGTATATCGAGGGATTTACATGATAGCAAAGGAGCTTATGTAATGAACTTTAAAGTAGTTATCTTAACGATTGCGACCTTTACGGTCGGGCTGGTGGAGTTAATTATCGGTGGTGTTCTGCCCCAGATTGCGCAGGATTTGAATGTCTCCGTAAGCACGGCGGGACAGCTTATTATGATCTACGCGCTCGTATACGCCATCGCCGGGCCGACTTTATTGGCGCTGACTGCCAAAATTGAACGAAAACGACTGTATTTATGGTCGATGTTTATTTTTATTCTGGGAAGCCTGTTGGCCTTCTGGAGTCCGAATTATGCAGTCTTATTTATATCCCGTATCGTTACCGCCGCAAGTGGATCGCTGATTGTGACGCTATCGCTGACGATTGCCGTCAAAGTGGTGTCCAAGGCTTATCAGGCCCGGGTTCTCGGTGTGATCTCCATGGGGGTCAGCTCGTCCATCGTGCTTGGTATTCCAGCCGGGGTGCTGATTGGAAATGCGTTTGGCTGGCGGGTGCTGTTCCTGATTATCGCCGTGTTGACGGTAGTTGCTATGATCGTCATGAACTTGTTTATGGAGCGGATTCCGACGGAACATGTCGTGCCGATGCGCGAGCAACTGAAATCCTTGAAAAATGTGAAGGTGATTAGTGCGCATCTGGTGACTACGCTAACATTGGCGGTCATTACACACTGTATGCGTATTTCACTCCATTTATGGAGAATATGATGGGCTTGAACGCATCGTGGATTAGTGTAGCCTATTTTGTATTTGGACTTTCGGCTGTTGGGGGTGGTTTTATTGGCGGCTCTTTGGCGGATCGTTTTGGCACAGCGAAAAGTATTTTGATCATTGTGGGCGTATTTATCGCCGTGATGTTCTTGCTGCCATTCTCGGTTCACTCGATGTATGTATTTGCGCCGTTGCTGATCATCTGGGGTATATTAAGTTGGGCCTTGTCTCCGCCGATGCAGAGCTATCTCATCGAAAATGCCCCCGAATCAGGTAGTATTCAGCAAAGCTTCAATTTCTCCGCTCTCCAGATCGGGATTGCCCTCGGCTCAGCTTTGGGCGGTGCGGTGATTGAGAACAGTGAATCGGTTGCCACGAATGCCTGGGTGGGCGGTGCCTTTGTTATTGTCGCTTTTGTATGCGGCGTATTTTCGATTACGAGAAGCGGAGCATCGCAAGCGCTTAGGAATTAGAGCGCTTTGGATTAGATGTTATTTTTCTATGAGTCCCAGGCTCCTCCCAAGGAGCATAGGACTTTATTTTTTTTCTGAATTTAGACATATGAGGTCGTAAATGGAAAGTGAAATTATTGAATACTACTCCTTTTTATTGGTTAGGGTGTTCAAGATATCGAAAATGATATGAAAGTTAGTATATCTCCCCAATGAATGATGACCATCCTGTATAAAATCCCAAGTTTCTTTTAAGGTACCAGTTACCACAAAACTGTTATCCTTAAAAAAATTCAAAAAATCATCAGGCTTATTCTTGAATTTGCCACTGAATGTCCTGGCTTTTGAGGTTTTATATTCTTCTTCTAGATTTCTTTCATCATGAATAATATGATCCAGATTGCAAGAGAAATATAATAAGTAGTAAGGAATATCTTTTTTGATCGTTGTTGCGGAATACATTGTTTTTAAACTATGAGCTTTATTTTTGTTCCTTCTTCTGATTTCTAAGGCTTTATGTGGCTCAGATACTTTTATAGAATCACTTAGATACAGTAATTTCCTATCCAAAGTGTGATCTACGATGACTGAATCATCTTTAATGAAAGTTCCATCTGTATCTGTAATTTGGATGACAGCCAAGATATCCTTTTTAGTGTATTTTGTTTCATTCATCACTTTCTGAATTTCGTCCCCAACGACGGCCTTTGCACCTTTATTGGATGCTCTGGTGAAAATATCTCCGTTTGAAAAATGAATATGTACATCAAATAGTTCTTTGGCATATTTGGTGATTGTAGAAAGCGCTCGTTCATCCGAAACGCCTTCGACGATTATGATTACTGCCCTTTTCCTAGCCATGATTCCATTCACCTGCTTCTTCAAAGGCATCCATTATGGAGTATCTATCTGTAACTTCATAAACTGACTCATCATCATTTCCGAGTTGAATTGCTCTAAAATAAACATCCCTGATGTTATTGGTATCTTTAATGCCTTTCAAATGGATGAAACGATTTTCTGGGTTTGTGGACGTGAAGACTAAGTTATCTTTGTTTAAAACCTCTAATAAACGTAAATTGTGAGAAGTAAATAACAATTGTCCTTTTCCGCTGTCGTTTAGTATTTTAACGATCTCTCCTAAAAGATATTCAAATATCCCTGCGTCCAGTTCGTCAATAATAATACAAGCATTTGGGTCATTGTACATGACAATTAATGAACTAAGAATTGAAATTAATTTTTTGATTCCATCAGATTCACAGGCAATGGGCAATACTTTGTTTTCTCTAACGGAGACAAGTTCAGCCCTCATACCACGAACCCCATCTTTTAATGTTTCCTCACCCAAAGGTCTTAGTTCTACAGTTAATCCTGGTATAATTTCTTTCAAGACCTTACTAATTGATGAAAACATACTATGCATCATATTAAAAAGTTTAATCGCCATTTTTCTAGGTTCATTACTCGGGAATATCATAATACTGTAACTAGTTTCTCCGGTGTTCACATCTTGCCGCTTATAATGTACAGGTATTAAAATATTAGCAAGAGTAAGACTAGATTGTTGGTTATTCAGGACAAATAGATTATTTGCGAAATTCTCTTTCAAAATACGGAATAGTTCAAAGGCTTCCTGATCAAGTATTGTTTTGACTAGTTCCATTCCTTCTTTTCTAAAAAAGAAGGACGTATACTCTTTAAAAGCTAGTTGGGAATTGACTTTATAAAGAACAAAAGAATCGCTCTTGTTTAACTTGATTTTCTTATAGATGGTCTGGGGGCCTACCGAATAATCCTCATCGTTGCTTCTGGAGAACTGGATAGCAGTTTTAGGTCTAGATCCTTTTTTAATTTCTTTATACTTAATCTCTTCTTTGGATACATGTATTGAGATTTCTGAAGAGATGTTTTCCAAATCAGGATTTTCAAAATTCTCATTAGTAAATTTAGTAAGCTCTAAATTGTAGAGAACTTCGAATAATTTATCATTTAACTTAATCATAAAAGTAAAATTTAAACTTGCAGAGTCACTGTCCTGATAAATCAAACGGGCATACTCTTTTTTTAATCTGTCGCCATTTAATAAAGCACGGAGAATTTCAAATATTTCGACAATAGCCGTTTTACCAGAACCATTTTGCCCATATATACCTAAAACGTCTGCATTACTGAACGATTGAGTTTTTGAACTAGGGAAGGATATTTTACCATCAATTATATTTTTGAAGTTTTTGGCTTCTAAATCGGATATCCTTACTCTAATATTCATTATTTTGTCTCCTAAACCTCATTTTTTTTGATTATTATTTTTATATATAGAATATTATATGCCAAAATGAACGATAAATAAACTGAAAACATATATTTTTCTTATGAAAATACTTGAGGCATTCCCCTCTTTTATAAGGCGAGAAAATATGCTATACTACACACAATTATGAAGAAGGAGGTGAGGTAGGTGAATCACGAGATGCTGAACAACCGTATTAGCCAGCTGCCGATTGCTATGGCTGGCATTGTGCATGCTTTTCCATCCAACGGGAGAAGTCTGTCCAATTTTAATCATACGGTTGTAAACATCGCGAGAAGACGCCTACCTTAACTCGAACGGATTGCTGTATCATCCAAAGAGTCGCGGGCTACTAGCTCCTGCGGCTCTTTTTGTGTTGCGCGGGTAAGGGTCTTCCTAAATAAAGGAGAGCCTAGACATGTATATTGTGAACGGTCAACAATTGAAAAAATACCACGGTGCCAATCTGATTCTGGACGGTGCATCGTTTGATATTCATACGGGGGAAAAGGTGGGGCTCATCGGCCGCAACGGAAGCGGCAAAACCACCCTGCTACGCCTTATTGCGCGTTTATCCCGACCGGATGAAGGGCAGCTCGTCATCGCCAAGGATACGAAAATCGGCTATTTGCCGCAAATCCCGGCGGAGTTTGAACACTTGAGCGTGTACGAAACGCTGGCTTACGCCTATCGTGAGCTGAAGGATTGCCGTAATCAGATGAGCGAGCTGGAGCGTGAAATGTCCGATCCGGTAGTAGCTGCGGATGCAGATCGTTTGGAGAAGCTGCTGCAATCGTATGCCGCCTTGCAGGAACGGTTTGAGCGAAGCGGCGGCTATGAAATGGATGCGAATATCGATCAGGTAGCCGACGGGCTGCGTATCCCCAAAGCCATGTATACGCGCAGCTTTGGTTCGTTGTCCGGCGGAGAGAAAACGAAAATTTCACTCGCGTCCCAGTTGATTGGACGACCGGATCTGTTGCTGCTGGATGAGCCGACCAACCATTTGGATTTAAAAGGTCTGGAATGGCTGGAGCAATTTTTGCAAGGCTATATGGGCGCGTGTGTGGTTGTATCCCATGATCGTTATTTTCTGGATCGCGTTGCCGTCAAGATGATTGAGCTGGAGGATGGCGAGGCGTTTACGTACTATACGAATTACAGTGGCTACGTCAAGGAGAAGGAAGAACGGCTGCTGCTGCAATTCGAGGACTACAAGGAACAGCAAAAGCGGATCAAGAAGATGAAAGAGGCCATTCGGCGTTTTGAAGAGTGGGGACGCAATGGGGATAACGAAAAGTTTTTTAAAAAAGCGAACTCGATCCGTAAGGCATTAGAGCGCATGGAACTGGTGAAGCGGCCTGTACTGGACCCGCAAGGGGCTGAGTTTAATTTGAGGCTGGAGGACCGTTCGGGCCGGCGGGTGCTGCATTTCGAAGAAATGGCCAAAGCCTACGGGGAGCGCCAGATATTAAACGGTGCTACAGGAAGTCTGGAATTCGGCGAAAAGGTCGCTCTGCTGGGAGATAACGGTTCGGGAAAAACGACACTGCTCAAGCTGCTGCTCGGTCAGGAGAGTGCCGATGCAGGCATGGTGCAATGGGGCGCACGCGTGGAGTATGGATATTTGGCGCAGCAGGAAAGAGAGCGGGACAGCCGTGCGACCGTGCTTGTGTACTTCAAGGAAGAAGCGGGTGTCGAGGAAGGCGAGGCGCGCGGGCTGCTGGCGAAGTATTTGTTCTACAGAGCAGATGTGTTTAAGCCTGTTAGCATGCTGTCCGGTGGTGAGTGGTCTCGCTTGCGGCTGGCGTTGCTGGTCATGAAAAAGCCGAACTTGCTGGTGCTGGATGAGCCGACCAACCATTTGGACATCGACTCACGTGAGGCGCTGGAGGAAGCGCTGGACAGTTACACAGGAACCGTGCTGGCGATTTCGCACGACCGTTATTTTGTGAATAAGCTGGCCAGGCGTGTCTGGGAGCTGGAGGACGGAAAGCTGGCCTCTTATCTGGGCGGCTTCGATGAATACCGGGCGAAGAAGCGGGAGCTGGAACACGCCCGCTTCCTGAGCACAGGAGATGCCGGGGGGCTCACGGCATCCGGAAGCAGAGCCACATCAGGTGGCGGCTCAGGCTTGGGCGGGGCTGCATCTGCCAGTGCAGCCAGCAACAGAACGGCTTCGGCTGCGCGGACAGGAGCGCCTGCCGAGGCCGATGCGAGCCGCACGCGTTCGGGTGCGGCAGGCCGTTTGGACTCGCCCGCCGCAGGTGGCGGGTCGTCCGCTGGCACGGGGGCACGCGGAGCGAAGGCCGCGAAGCCGTCCCGCACGTCCGCCGTATCCAGCGAGCGGCTGGAGCGGGCGATTGCCGCCAAGGAAGCGGAATTGGCGGCGGCGGATGCCGAGCTGGAGCAGCTCGGCGCGAGCGACGACACGTCGCATATGGCGGAGCTGTGGGATGCGCGTGAGCGGCTGCAAGCGGAGCTGGACACGCTGCTCGGCGAGTGGATTGAACTGGCGTAGGTGGCGGGATGGTCACTGGATGAGCATTGCTAGAGCAACAAAGGTATAATTTTATACAAAGCATAGCCCTGAGGTAGAACGTTCGCCGCGGGGCTATTTGGGTACGGTTTATAGAAACACCGAATGATAATTAATAGCCATATATTAATATAAATGAATATTTATAAATTATATTCATGCATTTGGTATATACCTTTTTCATTTTGCAACATGTGATATTCTTGTGTCTATAGAGATATTATACAACCTTGTTAAAAGAAGTTTTGGTTGCCAACAAAGAACATACATATAAATTGTCCACGTAGTATATGGCAATATTTCGAGTGGGTGACGATCTGGTCGGGGTGTTGTTCATATAAATCCTTCTTTACGTTGTAAAGAAGGAAAATCATTCGACGGGCGAATTTTTGGCAGCTCGTTGAAAATGAAGGGTACGACTAAAAACGAAAGGGGGAGAATGCAATGGCTGACAATTTATTTGATCTGGATGTTCAAGTAAACAAATCTCAAGGTTCTGTGGAACCTCAAGTATTGAGCATTGTGGCATGTTCTAGCGGATGCGGTAGCGGCAAAACAGCTGCCAGTTGTGTTGCAACCTGCGGAAACAAATGCTTTACCAACGTCGGTTCACTTTGTTAATCCAAGTGTTGCCTTTATAAAAATAATGAATGGCTATTGTATATTAATAATCAAGCAAAAGAAGAAGGGACCTAGAAATCCCTTCTTCTTCCTTGAAAAAAACATGGATTTTTCAGCTGTGAAACGGTTGGAAACATCCTTTATATCGGTTTGGTAATGGAGGAAAACGTATGTCTGATGCCTTATTGGAAGTCCAGCAGGTAACCAAAAAAATGGGGAAACGAGATTTGTTAAATAACATTTCCTTCGAGCTTGAAAGAGGGAAGATATATGGTTTCATCGGACCGAATGGAGCCGGGAAAACGACGATGATGCGGATTATGACAGGACTCATGCAGCCAACTAGCGGCTTTGTAAGGATTGCCTCTTACGATGTGCAGACGGACCGGGAAAAGGCGTTGTCTAAAGTAGGCGCTATCATTGAATCCCCGGTCTTTTTTGATTATATGACAGGCAGACAGGTATTGCGTAATTTGTCTCGGCTGCACATGGAAATTAAATCTTCGGATCGGGAGAATCATATTGAGGAGCTACTAAAAAGGGTGGGACTGGAATCGCGGGGAGATGACAAGGTCAAAGCTTATTCTCTGGGGATGAAGCAGCGGCTCGGTATTGCCCAATCTATGCTGGGTAGCCCGGAGCTCCTTCTGCTTGATGAGCCATCCAATGGTCTTGATCCTATGGGAATGCGAGAGCTGAGAGATATTATTCTTCGTTTGCGCGATTCAGCGAATTATGCTTTTTTTATCTCCAGTCATCTGCTGGATGAATTGCAGCAAATGTGTGACGAGCTGATTGTCATCAAAGAGGGAACGCTAGTTTGGAAGGGGCCTGCTGATCAACTGGTTGAGGAAGGTCAACGGCTGGAGGATGCCTTTATAGGGCTTATGGGACTATGAAGCTACTCATTTACAGCGAGTTTGAAAGATTGTGGAAAAGGAAATGGTTCTGGCTCCTGATTTTATGTACACCTGTGTTGGCTTATTCTACAGGGGGATATTTTCTACGCATTATGAAGGTTCCTATGGAGGTATTATCTAAAAGCTTTATGGTTACAGGCTTGCGTGAAAATTTGTATTTAGTATGCAATATTGCCGTAGCTGCCTTGGTTGCTGCTGTGTATACAGAAGAATTTCGGAGTGGGCAGATGCGTTTGCTATTTATGCGTCGATTTACCCGTGGCCAGATATTTTGGAGCAAGCTATTCGTGGTTAACATCTCTATTTTGCTTCTTCTAGTGGTTTTTGCGGTATCCTCGCAGGTGATCGTTGAAGTATGGAGATCCTCATACGATCTAGGTGAAACTAGTTTTCTAGGGAATAAATGGATCTATGTATTCGAATATTACGGTTGGGCGTTTGCTTCGCTACTCGCTATAAGCTCCCTCTATTCCTTTATTGCTATGTGCAGCAAAAGTGTAACGTATGCGATTGGTGCCTGTATGACTTACAATCTGGGTGCCTTGCTGTTTGATGGATTATACCTAAAATTAGCTTCCCTTGCCCCTCATACTTCATATTTACACGATGTCATTGCTTTTTTGCTTATTCCTTATATGCAATATACAGGGCTGGATGGATCGCTGGAGGGAAATGGGTCTGTGAATGGGGCGATTACCACAGTTGTCGCTTTTTATTTAATCTTTTTTACGTGGGCCGCATACCGTCGTTTTGCTGCCGGTGATTATTTGTATTAGGAGGATCTTTGTATGCTGGGAATTTGGCGAAGTGAAATGGAACGGATATGGAATCGAAAATCCACAATTTTATTATATATAGCTTTTGTACTTATCGTTATTGCAAACATTTGGAGCCTGAAAATAACAGATACAATGAGGTTCCGGTTCGGGGAAGGGATTGTTGCTGTTAACAATTTGAATTTGCCGTGGCTCATGATGAGTGAAGTTTCCTTATTTCTGATCACGGCGATGTTACCCATTTTGTATGTGGATCAGTTAAGCGGGGATATTCATTCTGGTGCGTATCGCTTATACGTATTGCGGCCGTACCGGCGTTTTCAATTCTGGTTGGGTAAGCTGCTCGCATTATCAGTTACGACGATATTTTTTACAGGAACGACCCTGCTTATAGGTGTGTTTGCCGGGTGGATGTTGTTCCCGAACGCCGCTACCTTTTTTAAATACGGTTCGACATTACCCTCCACCTCAACGGAAGCTGTCTCATACACCCTTGCGTTTTATCTGTTGCTCACGCTTGTTTGTCTGGCAAAGCTCATGCTGAGTAGTGTCGTGTGCTTGTTCATCTCCAGACCTTTGTTTGCCTTTATTGCCATTTTGGCTTTATCCATGTTTCTCTACCCCATTTTCAAGCCGCTTGTGGTATTAATGGACCCTTTTCAGCAAATTCTGCTTGCGTTAAGAGTGGATGGTTCCTTCAAATTCTGGATGTGTTTAGGTATGACTGTACTACTGTGCTCCATCGTTAGCTTCACTCGTTGGCAAAAAAAGGTTATCTAGAAGCTTGGTTTAGAACGGAGGTTTCACATGAAGACGAAAGAAAACCTTTATAAAACCTTAGATTTCTTTATGCTCCGTACCCCGGTGCTGCCTATAGAAGAGTTTGCAAAATGCTTTCCAACCTGTGTCGGAGAAGATGAGAATGTCAGAGAGGTCACATTGCATCATCTATCCGAATGGTCCAGCAACCCATTCATACGTGAAGCACTGGCAGCTTCCAGCCCTACGTTGCTTGAATCTTTATTACATATTAGCAACCCGGACAATCCGCGCAAACAGGGACAGGTCATCAAAGCCTTCATGCGCTATATCATCAGAATGATGACACGACCCACACCGTTCGGCTTGTTATCGGGGGTCACATACGGGCAATTCACGGAACAATCACAGCTTTGTTTACGAGGGACGGATACTTATCAAAAGCGTGCAAGACCCGACATGGAGTGGCTGCTGAAAGTGATGGAGCTGATCGAAGGCCGTCAAGAGGTGGTACGTCAGTTAAGGATTCAGCGTAACACCTTAATTTACCGTCAGGGCAACCGTGCTAAAATTCCCTATACGACAAGGCATGGAAGTATGGTTGACGGTGAAGATCAGAGTGTGTCCGTTCGTACGACCCAAGTGTTTGATTGTGTGATGGACGTAAGCTCGGTCCCCATTCCTTATCTGGAACTGGTCGATCATGTCCAAAAGGAATTTGTGGGTGCTAGTCCTGAAACGATTGACCGTTATGTGTGGCAGCTATTTGAGCAAGAATTTCTGATTTCTGAGCTTATTCCTCCTACGACGACTCCTGACCCGCTAAATCATATACTATCCACCTTGAAACACGTAACGGGTATGGATGAATTCAAACAAAAGCTTATTTACATTGCAGATGCTATTCATGAATATAATGGTTTACCTATCGGTCAGGGAGAAGAATTTCTGGCTGAATTAAGACGCTACATGGACGATATGTTCAGTGTGAAATCCAGTTTGCAAATCGACCTGTCTATGGAGGATCGAGGGATGTCCCTTCCGCACGCCATTCGTAAAGATGTTGAGCGTGTTGCTGACTTGTTGACCAAGCTTTCGACGCGTGAAAACAGACCCTTGGACGAATTTTGTGTGGAATTTCTGGAGAAGTACGGGCCGTACCGAGAGGTTCCCTTGCTGGAGCTGCTGGATGAGGATACGGGCTTGGGGGCTCCCGCAGGCTACAAGCATCCCCTGAGCCGCCGAGTGCGACTAGAGAATATGTCTCCATCCAAGTCGAGAACGCATTATGAAAAGCTTTTATTTCAATGGTTCGTGTCCTGCATTCATGAAGGAAAGAATGAAGTCGTGCTGACAGATGCCATGATAGACGAAATTGTAAAGGGGCAGGAGCAGGGGGAATGGCTCGCAGCACCTTCTATGGAATTGATCTTTCAGCTTTCTGCCTCGGACCAACTGGCTGTGGATCGCGGCGAATATACCTTGCTGTTAGGACCTAACCAGGGGTCTGATGGGGCGGGGAAGACATTCGGGAGATTTTTGGACCTGTTTGGGCAGCCTTTTGCGGACCTATTCTCTCAAATTCAGCTAGAAGAGCAAAGATTACAGCCTGAAAAGCTGCTGGCTGAGATATCCTACTTGCCTAGCTCGGGAAGAACGGCGAATGTGGTGTTAACGCAGCACACCCGGCCTTATGAAATTGCAATAGGAACCAATCACATCATGTCAGAGGAACGGCAAATTCATGTTTCGGACCTAGCCGTAGGAGTACGGAACGACCATTTCTATTTGAAGTCGATGAGCCGCAATTGTGAGATCATTGCCAGAGCCGGACATATGCTCAATGCGGAATTGACCCCTAACATATACCGCTTTCTCTTGGAGGTCAGCGACGACGGTTACCGACATTGGTCGCCTATGGAGTGGGGGTTCGTCGCGCACGCTCCTTTTACTCCGCGGCTAAGATATGAGCATATTATTCTTCACCCGGCGACATGGAGAATGATATGTGATTCAACACTGAATGCATCCAAGGACGCGGGGCTTTTTGAGAAGTGGGTGCGTCAGTTCCAAAAAAAATGGAGTCTGCCGCGTTATGTGTACATGATTGAATTAGATAATCGCATTCTGCTGGATATGGAACACCCGCTGCATATGGAGCAGATTTGCAAGGAGCTTCAATCCAAAGGCAAAGTCACTCTGATTGAGCATATAGGTGCAGTCGAAGATATGCCCGTTTCTCGCAGCGGTAGCCGTGTAGCGGCCGAATTTGTGTTTCCGCTCGTGCGTCGCAACCAGGTTGTTGATGCGCATCGTTTTGGAGAAGAAGTGGCTGCTTCTCTATATATAGATCAGGAGGAAGCCAATCACCACCCCACAGAAGCGGTCTTTGCTTATTTGCCGGGTAGCCGCTGGTTCTACGCGAAGCTATATGGTATGAACAGTCGGCAGGATGAGTTTATTGGTGGGTACTGGGAGGAATTTGTGCGCCAGCAACAAGATAGTAGTGTGATCCTTCAGGGCTACTTTATCCGCTATGCTGATCCAGATAAGCATATTCGCGTTCGGTTCGAACAGTCGGAGAATCGGGAGGGCAATGCGTTCCTTTCCCTGTTCCATCAATGGACAGAGACGCTTTTGCATGAAGGATTGATATCCAGAGTGGTCATTGATACCTATGAACCTGAAATAGAGCGTTACGGCGGGAAGGAGCCTATGGCGTGCGCGGAGCGAATGTTTTCCTGCGACAGTGAGGTAGCGGCTAGGCTTGTACATCTGATCCGGTTCAACCAGACCTCCTTGCAGCAGGATGTGATCGCAATCCTAAGCGTCATTAACCTCCTGTCTCAGTTTGGGTACAGCGAGGAAGATACCTTCAACCTCCTGAATCAGCATTTTGACGTCAAAGAGTATTTGGATGATTTCCGCAAGGAAAGAAAGTTCTTTTTACAATGGATGGCATCGGATCAGGAAAATCTAAATTCGATTCAATCCAGCCGTGACTCCATAGAGAGTATTTTTAACATGAGAAAAGAAGCGGTAGCGCGGTATAACCGTGTGATCCATGAACAGGAAGCGAAGGGGGGAGCCACCAATACAAGAGATGATATCGTATATAGTGTGATCCATATGCATCTAAACCGATTACTAGGGATAGACAGGGATCGGGAACGTAAGGTGATGATTATGGCCAGACATGCGATGCACAGCTTGATTCAGTATCGGTGGAATTGCCAATGAGCAGCGTGCAGGAAAGTACAAAGCTTGAGGTTGAGTCCATCTGGAGGTCCATACGACAAGGTTTAAAGCTTTTTAGACTGGTATTTGGCATGAATAAGCCGTATATGGTTTCCAGTATTTTTTTGCACATCGTCCAAGGCTTGATGCCTGTTCTTACATTGATTATTATGCAAAATCTGCTCAATAGCATTGTTTCTTCCAGCCCGCAGGGCATCTCCTTGATTATGCTTCAATTTGGTCTGTTTATAGCCATTCATGTATTAAAAAGTGTGGTGACGATGAGTCAAAGTTATGTAGAGGGCACGCTTGAAGCTGTACTGTCCAAGTCCCTGAATATTATGATCGGAGAAAAGTCAGGTTCCTTGGGACTGGCGGATTATGAAAATTCGGAGATCAACGATCAGCTAAAGCGGGCTTCTCAAGAGGCTTCTTATCGTCCGTATCAGTTATACACACAAATGGCAGGCATTATATCGAGCTTGGTTACCATGCTGTCTTCTGCAACGCTGCTTTTCCTATGGAAATGGTGGGTTGTCGTCATTCTTTTTATAATCTCTTTGGTATCTGTGTATTCCATTTTCAAATTAAATAAAGAACAGTTTGAAATTTACATGAATCGTACCCCGTTATATCGGGAGTCCTGGTATATGACCTATTTGCTGACCAATGATCGTGCGGTCAAGGAAGTGAAAATGTTTAATCTGGGACCTTATTTGCTGAAAAGATACGGGGCTTTATTACAACGATTTTTTGTAGAGGACAGACGAATATTGGGCAAAAGGGTTAGGATTACGTTTCTGTATAGCCTACTGGAGCTGACGGTTTTGCTATGGGTCGTATGGCTGGCGATTCGGGAAACCTTTGAGCAAAAATTATTAATAGGCAGTTTATACGGCTACATTCAAGCTATTATGCTGACCCAAAGCCAGATGCAGGCCTTGATTCAGGGGATTGTCCAATTTTCGCAAAATAATCTGTATATGGAGCAGTTATTTCTATTTTTACAGTTACCCACATCGGATCCGGTTCGTCGTCAACAGGAACAGGCGCTTCCGATCCGCCCGGAATGCAGTACCGGCTTTGGTATTGAGCAAATTTCAATAGAAGGCGTTTCTTTTACCTATCCCGGTCAAACCGAGCCTTCCATTCGGGATATTCATTTAACAATGGATAAAGGCCAGACCATAGCCATTGTAGGGAAAAATGGTTCAGGGAAATCAACGCTCATGAAGGTGCTGATGCAGCTCTATTCGGATTACAGCGGTGTGCTCAAATTGAATGGGCGTCCTGTTCAAGATTACGATCTGGAACAGATTCAGGAGAAAATAGGCGTGGTATTTCAGGATTTTATGCATTATGAAATGTCTGCTCGTCACAATATCGGCTTTGGTTCGCTGGAGCATATGGGACAGGATGAGGAGCTAATGCATGCTGCCGAATACGCAGCTATAGACCGCATTATAACTCAATTGCCACAGGGCTTGGACACACAGCTTGGAAAATGGTTCGAGGATGGCTACCAGCTCTCGGGAGGCCAGTGGCAGCGGGTGGCTATCGCAAGGGCCTTTTTACGGAAAGCAGATGTGTATATTTTGGATGAACCTAGTTCTTTTTTGGACCCGGTGGCAGAGAGGGACTTGCTCGTCTTGTTTCTGGATTTAATGAAAGACAGCATCGGAATTTTTATTACTCATCGCATTTCCTCAGCACGTCTGGCTCAGAAAATTGTGGTGATGGATAATGGTTTAATTGTGGAGCAGGGGACCCATAGGGAATTGATCTTTCTGGATGGGTTGTATGCAGAGATGTATAGGATTCAGGCCAGTTCGTTCAGTGAAGAGGATTCCTTAATCGAAGCCGGAGGGAGAGTTTCAGGATGACGACGATTTCATATACATGCGACAGTTGGATACCCGTCGAGGGGGAAATGAAAGATAGGATATCTGCGGTCTTGCTGGAGATTGCCGAGCGTTATAGAGACCCGGAGCAGGTTCGTTTATGGATGAAAAAAGTACCTCCGATCGAATCTGACGGAATGAAGATTGAGCGTTGGTCAGATGAAAGCTTGGGAAGCGGGTTTACGGGCATATGTTTGCTGATGGGTCAGTTGGATCGACTCTATCCCGAGGATGGCTGGGATAGGGTAGGACATCAATATCTGGAGCGGATTCGTTTGGTCATGGAACAGCAAGGTATCCATGATCTGTCGCTGTATAGTGGGTTAGCAGGTATTTTGCTGGCCATTCGCTCCTTATCGAGAAAGGGTACGCGCTATCAAGGGATGCTGGACACTCTCGCCTCCTGGTTCGAAGAATCCGCGCTGCATAGTGTGGCTTTATGCCAAGAGCAATGGGAAAAAGGACAGCTACAAATGAGTCAGTATGACGCCATATCAGGTTTTACGGGGATAGGACGCATCGCCATGTTATTTTCTGACCGCCCCAATATGCGTACGGTATGGAACCAGGCGATTGAGTTGTTTCAAGTGATGTGCAGCGACCGAATTAGGAATGGGCATTCTGTACCTGGCTGGCACATTTCCTCAGAACATCAGTTTCAGGAGGATGAAAAGCTACAATATCCTCAGGGGAATTTCAATTTAGGACTTTCACATGGCGTTGCAGGCCCGTTAGCTTTCCTGAGCTTGTCTGCTCTACACGGAGCGGACTCCCTTCTTTTAGTGAACGATATACATAAACTGGCCAAGTTTATACATCATTGGCGCGTTCAGGATAAAGAAGGCATAATTTGGCCTGGTCGGGTTTCTTTTGAGGAGTGGCTGGATGACCAACCTTTGCCGGACAGCGCTCAAAATCATCGTGATTCCTGGTGCTACGGTGTACCAGGCATTGCACGTTCGATCTGGCTGGCAGGACAAGCAGTTCAAAATGAAGAATGGATTGAAACGGGACTCAGTGCATATTTGGATATGGAAAAACGGTTTTACCGCAAAGGTGGATTATCTTCTGCTACATTGTGTCATGGTATTGGGGGATGGTTGCATCTGGTTCAACGGATGTACTCAGATACTGCCCATGAGCAGTTAGGTATGATGCGGGACAGACTACTGGAAGATGTATTAGATATGTTTGATACTAATTCGTTGTTTGGCTTCTATGATCATAGCCTACTGGATGGAAGGCTTGCAGAAGTGGATGAGGCTGGTTTTCTGAATGGCAGTGCGGGTGTTGCTTTGGTGTTGGCTTCATTGATTGGGGGAGAAAATCCGGAGTGGGACGCTGCTTTTTTAATTCGCTAAAACGGAGATATAAGCTTTAATCGATAAAAAGGAAGATCCAATCGACCATTAGCGGGTCGCTGGATCTTCCTTTTTGAATACCAATACCTCGTGAGCCTCAGTCAGACCTTAGTACACCGAAGCTGTCTTTGAAGTGTTCTTGATGCCGTTGGCATCGTTCAATACGGTATTGCCCCATGCCGTCGGCGTTTTCCAGTCGCTGCTGTTCACAAGGTCAAGCCATGCGTTCTCGCTGTTGTTGCCCGTCCAGGACCAGGCCAGATAGCCGATGCCTTTGGCTTGGGATTGCTTCATGACCTCATAGGGATTCACGGTGGTACCCAGATTGTTGTTGCCGTTGTTATAGTTGTAACCAAACTCGCCCACGATTACAGCCAGCCCTTTATCCTTAATGGCTTGCAGCTCAGAGCCGATCTTGCTGGAATCATTGTAATTAGCGTACATATGGACGGAGAACAGCAAATTATGATTTGGATCATGCTGTAGCAGCTCAACGCCATGGGCCTTAATGGGGGAGGCATATTGTCCCCAGCCGGAGCCGTCGATCACAATCGTATTCGGCAAGCCTGCGTTGCGCAGGGTGGTGATCGCCGTTTTGTAAGCGTCTCGCCACGCGGCATCGGTGAGGTTGTGGTCACCCCACTCATTCGCGATATTCACGAGGACATACTTTTGGTTATCGGCAAGTACCTTTTTCACCGCTGGATCAGCGAAATAACGGGCCATATCGTTCAAACGGTTGGCGTCATTGCTACCCGTAACATCGTGCAGTTCAACGACGGAAATGAGCTTGAGCTGTTTGGCTCGGTTGATGATTTCCTCCAGCCTTTGTGCTGATCCATTCGTTTGCCACACAATGCGAACGGTGTTGGACTTCGTGGCCGCAATGGTATCCAATGCCTGATACGCCTGTGTATCGAACCAGATATGAGGGTTATTCACTCCACGCATGACAAAGGTATTCCCGTTCGCATCCTTCAGACTGGTTCCGCTTACATAAAACCCTGAGGCTGCAAACGATGTACCTCCATTCAACAAACCAATGCCGGAAAAAAGCAGAAACACTACAGCGAATACCAGTACCTTTTTGCCATATAACCGCCAATCTCTCACAAACAAACGCCTCCTCCTCTATAGTCAAGTTAATCCTATGTTGAAAATGAATACATATTACACCTATTGTGATGTTGGAATGACATATCGTTTCTTTTACATAGACTTCGGGTATTAATTGTCTAGTCACGCAATAGATTGACATAGGGGAAAAGGAGGTATGAGTATGTGGAAATGGGCCAAGAGGCTGTCATTACTAGCTTCGATACTTCTAATGGCGATTATTGTAAGCGCATGCAATAAAGATGACGCGTCAGGCAAGGTGAAGATTGAATTTTTCCAGAACAAGCCGGAGGCCAAAGGTTCCTTCGATAAGCTGATCTCCCGATTCAATCAGGAGCACCCCGGCATTGAAGTGACACAGGTCAATCCGCCGGAGGCAGAGACGGTGTTGCTGACCCGGGTTGTCAAAAATGATGTACCTGACATTGTGGGGCTTGGGGCCACCGATACTTATTCCATTTTGGCGCAGAGCGGTATTTTTACGGATTTGGCGAATACGGATCTGCCGCATACCGTGGACCCGATCTACCTCAAAATGCTCAAGGATGTGACCGGGGCCGATCCGGTGTACGGAATCCCTTATGCCGCCAATGCAAATGGTGTGATGTACAACAAAACACTTTTTAAGGAAATGGGATTACAGGTGCCCAAAACGTGGGACGAACTGATCGCAACGGCACAAAAGATCAAGGCCGCAGGCAAAATCCCATTCTATTTTACATATAAAGATGATTGGCAGACGAATCTTCCCTTCAATGCACTTGGCCCGAATCTGGTGGGCATTGATTTTTTCCTGCAACGACGTGCAAATCAGGTCACCTTTCAGGACAAGTACCGCGAGGTTGCGGAAAAGCAGCTGGAGCTGCTGAAATATGGACATGGCGATAATTTTGGCAAAAACTATGCGGACGGGAACCGTACCTTTGCTAATGGACAGGGGTTTATGTACATCCAGGGCTCATGGGCGATATCTGAAATCCGCAAGGCGAACCCGAAGGTGGAGCTTGGATTCTTCCCGTTACCGACAGGGAACGATGAAAAGGCGGTCAAGCTGGTGTCCGGTATAGATACACTGTTAGCTGTTTCGGAGAGCACTCCGCATAAAAAAGAGGCCGAGGAGTTCATTGCCTTCCTGCTCAAGCCGGAGAACAGCAAGCAGTACATCACGGAGCAAACGTTGTTTTCAGCAGTGAAGGGAGTCACGCAGGATGATCCGAGTGTAGCGGAGCTGCTGCCGTATTTTAAAGCCGGGCGTGTGATTGATTTTGCCGATCATTATATTCCGAAAGCCGTACAGTTAAATTCCATTGTGCAGGCCTTCCTGCAAAACGGAGACATCGACGCTTATTTGGCGAAGCTGGACAGTGAATGGAATAAGGTAGCTAACCGCCGATAGGGGAGGAGGATAAGGCATGAATAAGCGACTAACGGCTTTCTATTGGATGACCGTGCCGGCTGTCCTGTTGTTTTTTATATTTTTGACATTGCCTGCTTTGCAGGGCTTTTATTATTCGCTCACGAACTGGAACGGCTTTGGTCATCAATATCACTTTGTTGGGTTCAAAAACTATGTCAATCTGTTTCAGGACGATAATGTGGGGAACGCATACTGGTTTACCTTCAAGTTTGCCATTGTGGTTACGATTGCGATTAATGTCCTCAGTTTACTAATTGCGCTGGGGCTGAATGCTAAAATACGGTTCCGTAACTTTTTTCGGGGCATTTATTTTCTGCCTAATATTTTGAGCGTGCTGATTGTCGGGTACATATTCAATTACCTGTTTTCGAACGTGTTTACGATTTGGGGGCAAAATTTAGGTATTACCTCATTGTCGACGAACATTTTGGGCAGCGAACAGTTGGCTTGGGTGGGGGTTGTGATTGTAGCCGTATGGCAGGGGATTGCCTTCAATACGATTCTGTATCTGGCCGGGCTGCAAACCATTCCAACAAGTCTGTATGAGGCATCCAATCTGGACGGTGCAGGCAAATGGCGTGAATTCTGGAGTATTACGTTTCCGCTGATTGCCCCGTTTTTTACGATCAACATGGTATTGGCGATGAAAAACTCCCTCATGGTGTTCGACCAAATCGTGGCTTTGACGAACGGTGGACCGGGACGGGCGACACAGTCGATATCACACTTGATCTATACAGGGGGCTTTAGAGGCGGGGAATTTGCTTATCAGTCGGCTAACTCTGTCATTTATTTTATTGTGATTGCGATGATTTCCATCTTGCAGCTGCGATTCCTCCAGAGAAGGGAGTTGGATAACTGATGAGAACGAACAGACGTACCAACTGGCCTGTACTGCTTTTGGTGGCGTTGGGGACGATATTTATCCTGTTTCCCCTCTATATGACGGTGACGATTGCGCTTAAAAATCCCGAGCAGATGGCGCATTCTACCTTTGCCTTTCCGACCGAGCTGCATTGGGAGAATTTTAGCCGTGCGGTGAAAATGACCAACTTTTTCAGTGCTTTTCAGAATAGTGTGATGGTCACGACATCGACGGTGGTGTTGACGCTGCTGACCAATTCCATGGTCGCTTATGCGATTGCGCGTAATATGCAGCGGCGCTTTTTTAAAGGATTATATTTTTATTTTGTAAGCGCCATGTTCATTCCGTTCCCGATCATCATGCTGCCGATTGTTAAACTGGCCTCGGGACTTCATATGACCAATCTGTTTGGCCTGATTATGCTGCATACGGTGTACGGGCTGGCGTTTAACGTGTTCGTCTATGTCGGCTATATCCGCTCCATTCCGGTGGCGCTGGAAGAGGCGGCTACGGTAGACGGAGCGACGACATGGGGCACGTTCTGGCGAATTATTTTTCCGTTGATGGCACCGATCAGTGCTACCGTGGGGATTCTCACCTGCCTGTCCACCTATAACGACTTTCTGCTGCCGCTTATTATTATCAGCGACCCGGAGCAGTACACGCTGCCGCTCGTTCAGTATGTGTTCCAGGGACAGTTCAATACAGACTTTAATCTGGCCTTTGCCTCGTACCTGATGGCCTTGCTGCCGATGATTATCGTCTATCTGATTGCACAAAAATGGATCATCAACGGCGTTACGCAAGGCTCCGTGAAGTAAGCGGAAATAGAATAACTCCAAGAAACACTGAAGCTCACTGGGGAAACATAAAGATGTCCCATATACCGCAGCTCACACAGGTATATGGGACATCCTTTTTATAGCATTACTATTTAGATGCTTTGCTTTGGGTCGTCAAAGGCTGTAAAGGTACAGTTATCTCTGCTTCGGGGGCATCTGTTGTATAGAAGAACATATAGATAGAAGCCTCGCTTCCCTTGAAATTCTTATAGACATCCACCGCTTTGTTATTGCCGTCCCCTGTAAAATTAGCCGAGATCGGTTTACCCAAAATCCGTTCTTTACCCAAGCCAATATGGGTCTGGTTGATCCCGCCAAAACGAGCGTCCTCGCTTTCAGTTTCTACGAACAAGTCCGCCCCTTGCTTGTAGTAGGTCCACTTCACAGGATAGCCGCCGATTTGTGTAGTTAGCGTCTGTTTTTGTTCAGAAATATCAGTTAGACGCTGTGGCGTTTTGTCATCCGAATGGATCGTAACCTTATATTTCCCTGTAAACGTAATCGGTGTATCCTTGGTAATCACAAGATCGGAGGGTCGTTCAAAACGGATGGTGGTCAGATCAGGAGTGCTACTGGGTGATGACCATTTGTTACCCTCCAACGTTTTACTGTTTACGGAAAGGAAGTATTTTTGATAAGGTATATCGGCGAATTTCTTCTTGCCTCTGATCGTGAGACGGATTTGCGTAGGTGTGACAACCATCTGTTCCATTGTGAAATTCGGATTTCCTTTCTCCAAAGGAACATTCAGGACGGTTTTAATGGTTCCGCTCTCCATTTGTTTTTTGCTAAGGTGGAGATCAAATACAATGGGGCCGTCTATGCTTTTCTCCAACTTTGAATAGTGCAATTTGTAGGTGGTTTGTTTTTGCGGTATATCCTCTCGCTTAAAATACTGTTGTGACGTATATTCCCCGTTCTCTCCTGGTGTGCCGGAAGAACCTCCGGGCTGCCACATCACAGGTTCCCCGCCTTTGTAGGCGGTAATTTGCGGATACTCCCATTTCTTTGGCATGGAGGAATCAAATGCAATCGCCGAGGAAAGTATCAGCTTATCCTTTCCTTGTTCAAATACTTGCACCTTCATATCCTGCAAACCGTCACGATCCAGTGTGAAAGTTTGCGGCTCTGACGATTGGATATCGATTGGCAAATCCAGTTCTTGTCCGCTTACGAGCTGTATACGATTTACGGTCAGCCGTATGTTCTCTGTCTCCTGCTGCGGTGTCCAGTCACTTTCAAAGTACCCATTGTACCGTTGGTTTTTCGGGTCCCATTGCTGAAAGTTATACTCCCCTTCACCGCTTTTCCCCGTAGCATTTTTAAGCGAAATGCCTTGGACACTCCAAAACTCATTGTCTGTACTTTTTGCCACATTCAAGCTGTACAGGATCACGGTCCGGTTCTCATCCACAATAGCCGTATGCAGCGTCAGTTTCACTCCATCTCTGGTGATGGACTGCTCTAGTGGCTGCCCAAGGTCTTGATTTAGTGCCGTCTGAATGCCGCTTCTTCCGTGTAGCAAATTGTCCCAATTATAATGGATGGCGGCATAGACAGGAACAGCAATGAGAAGTGCGCTCAGAGAAGCAGCGATAGCTATTTTGCGCCAATTTCTGTTTCGGCGTGGAGTAACTGATTCGACTGATTCGTAAGCATTTGTTAAAGTGGAGGCAGTCTGCCCTGCCTGTTCCATCCGATCCCACATCTTCTCGAAGTCAGGATAGGCAACTCCCGAATCATCATTTAATTTGCGCTTCAATACCTGTTCTACTTTTTTCATAGTTCTCTCCTTCCAGCTCGGGAATCTGTGCGCCTGTATCCCTCAGTATTCGCTCCATTAGCCGAAGCCCTTTGTGTGTCCTTGATTTGACGGTTCCCAGCGGGATTGTCAGCAACTCGGATATTTCCGCCAGCGTGAAATCATGCATATATCGGAGTGTTAGCACAGCGCGGATTTTGGCCGGAAGACGATTCATATAAACAGCCCATTCCTCTGCGGATTCGCGCTCCTCCACCAGCCTGTCTACGGGCTTGCTTTCGGTCCCGGTGAATAAATAGGGATTAGCCGACACCTTCATATGCAAGCTGTTTCGGCGTTTAAGGTAATTTAGACAATGGTTTACTGTAATTTTCATAATCCAGGCTTTTAGGTGTTCGATATGTTCGCGATTGCTGCGAAACAAAGTGATAAACACTTCCTGAGTTAAATCTTCTGCATCCGATGCATTATGTACCATATAGTAGCAGGTCCGGTATACATCCCGTTGATACAGATCAAACAAATCTCGATTGCTCTCCAATATGTGCCCTCCTTTCCTGTGCAGGTTACCTATATAACAACTGCTGCTCCAAAAAGGTTCATTTGTTGTGAAAATTAAACGTCTGCGTCGGTGTATTTCGCTTTTCTTCAAATGTACCATGTTTTTCTGTACCATTATTTTCAGGTTGCTTGCTCATCCATTAATGATGAAATGGTAAAACGCAAAAGAAGCCTGTAAATCTCAAAAACTGCAGATTTACAGGCTTCTTACATTTTCCGAAGTTAGACACGAAGGAATGAACAGTCCTTTACGCGGAAGTACACTGACGGGCAACGTGCGGATATACTTCCGCTTAGTCAGCCACCCGCACGAGCGTTCTGCCCTGCGAGCGGGCCGCCAGGATGTCCTCCAGCGCGTTTGGCAGGTCAGCCAGTCTGATTTCGCGCTCGACAAGCTGCTCCAGCCGTTCCGGCTTCCAGTCGCTGCCAAGCCGCTTCCAAATCGCTACGCGGGTTTCATAAGGGCAGAAGACGGAGTCTATGCCCAGCAGGCTTACGCCGCGCAAAATAAACGGCAGCACCGTGGTAGGCAGCTTGGTGCCTGCCGTCAGACCGCTCACGGCAACGGAGCCGTTGTAGGCGACTTGGCTGAGCAGCGAAGCGAGCGGCTTCCCGCCTACGGGATCAATGGCCGCTTGCCAGAGCTGCTTGCCGAGCGGCCGGATGTTCTCCGCGCCGTCGTAGACCTCATCGCGAGAGATCACCTCAGCCGCTCCGAGCGCCTTGAGGTAGTCGTGCGCCTCGGCTTTGCCGCTGCTGGCTACAACATGGTAGCCCCTCTTGCCCAGCAGGGCAATCGCGGCTCCGCCTACGCCACCCGTTGCTCCGGTGACGAGCACCTTACCTTGATCCGGCGTAACGCCGTTTTGCTCCAGCCGATGTAACGACAGGGCCGCGGTAAAGCCGGCTGTCCCGTAAATCATGGCCTCTCTTGGTGTGAGTCCGTCCGGAAGAGGAACCACCCAGTCCGCAGGCACGCGCGCATATTCGCTGAATCCCCCGAATTGAGACACGCCGAACCCGTAACCGGTAACGAGAACAGCTTGTCCTTCGCTGAAACGGTTATCCTCTGAAGAGACGACGGTTCCCGAGCAATCTATACCTGGCACAAACGGATAGGCTTTGACAATATTCCCATCCTTGCGGGCGGCAAGCCCGTCTTTATAATTGATGCTGGAATAAGCGACACGAATCAAAACTTCTCCAGCAGGTAAACTGCCAGTTTCCAGAGAGCGTACCTCTGCTTGAACTTCACCGTCCTGCGTCTGATCGACGACAAGGGCTTGAAATGATTGAGTCATTTATAAAAGCCTCCTTTATTGCAATATAAGCCTTTGATGGCGGAACATTTTAGTATACTTCACAAATCATGCGTAAACAGTATACAACCATCCGCGTAGCCTGTCAGCGGCAATGCTCACAGGTCCATATTCTATTATACCCTTCTGCGTTTCAATAAAGTTCGATAATCAATTGAAAGAAAGTGATAAATGAATTCTTACGTGTTTTGCAAATCATTTTACACAAACGGGATGTATTTTCAGAAAGACTGTGCTAACATACCTTTTGATCGTTAAATAAATCTATGAAGAAAGGTGAATGAATGACAACCAGAGCACTAAAAAATGGTTCGGTATTGTCCGAAGCCAAGGAACTGAATTTGTTCCATTTGACATGGCCCATTTTCCTCGAATTGTTCCTGTTTATGCTGATGGGCAGCGTCGATACGTTCATGATCAGTTCTGTATCTGATAATGCCGTGTCGGGTGTAGGTGCGTCCAACCAAATTATTTCAATTGCTATCCTTGTACTGGAGGTTATCGGCAACGGCGCTGCTATCGTCGTAGCTCAATATATCGGTTCTAAAAAGCTTGTCGAAGCGGCCCAGGTTACGGGTACGGCCATTACGTTGAATCTAATGGTGGGTCTTTTGCTTAGCGTGATTTTTCTCGTGTTTGGTACTCATATGCTGCAATGGCTGAATGTCCAGGGAGATATTCTGGTTTATGCGGAATCGTATATGAGCATCGTCGGGGGTGCCATTTTCCTTCAGGCATTGATTAACGCGCTGGCGGCGACGATTCGTACACATGGTTTTACCAAGGAAACGATGTATGTGTCTGTGCTGATGAACGTGATTCACGTCATCGGTAACTATGTTTTGATTTTCGGACATTGGGGAATGCCTGCGCTCGGCGTAGAGGGGGCAGCTATTTCTACGGTGGGAAGCCGTTTTGTGTGTCTCCTGATTTTCTTCTGGCTGATGTACCGCGTAACCGAGGTGCGTGTCGAGTGGAAATATTATGTTCAATTGTCCAAAAAGTTTATCGCTAAAATTTTGCGGATTGGTGTACCCTCCGCGCTGGAGTCCATCATGTATCAATCGTGTCAGCTCATTTTCACACTGTACGTGACCTATCTGGGCGCAGAAGCGATGGCAACCCGTCAATATGCCAATAACATTTCGAGCTATATCTACTTGTTCAGTATGGCGGTCGGCATGGGTACGGCCATCGTGGTCGGAAGACTGGTCGGAGCGAGACAGAAGGATACAGCCTACAAACGTGTAATGAGTAGTGTAAAATGGGCGCTCCTCGTGACCGTTGTTATTGATGTGGTGGTTATCTTTTTCCGTGTGCCTTTGCTTGGTCTGTTCACCGAAAACCCTGAAATTATCCGTTTGGGAGCACAAGTCATTTTACTTAGCATCCTGTTGGAAACCGGCCGGACGACGAATATCGTCATTATTAACTCCTTGCGTGCCGCAGGAGATGCCAAGTTCCCGGTCTTCATGGGATTGATCTCCATGGTCTGCATGAGCTTGCCACTCGGTTATCTGCTCGTGTTCAAGCTGGATATGGGGCTGGCAGGTGTGTGGCTGGCGATTGCTGCTGATGAATGGACACGTGCAGTCATTATGTATGTCCGCTGGAAAAGCCGTTTGTGGGAAAAACATGCGCTGATTGAGCACGATGCACCAGATCAGCCTGCAACCCCGATTCCGGTACACTGATTCGAGGATCATTTATGATTATGTAGAGGTAGTTCAAGAGAGCATCTTGATCTGCCTCTTTTTGCTGTGCGGAGGGAAAATAGTAGTTAATCATGGTATTCATAAATAGAAGTATGGTAAATTTACTAAAAAAAAGATATACTTTTGTTGCACTAATGCAGTGCATGCAGTGCATGCAGTACATGAAGGACAAGGAGCGTATCCATGAAGAAACCGACGATTGAAGATGTTGCCCAGAAGGCGGGAGTGTCTAAAAGCACAGTCTCGCAGTTTCTGAACAAACGATATAAATACATGAGTGACCAGACCAGAGACCGGATTTCCGAGGTCATTCAAGAACTAAATTATCAACCTAACGGACTGGCTCGCAGCTTGAAGCAGAACCGGACGTTTATGGTGGGTGTCATTGTAGCCAACATTGATTACACGCTGTCGATCCAGTCCATTCGGGCTATTGAGGAGGAATTGCAGCGTTTTGGCATTCAGGTCATCATCTGTAACGCCGACGAGAACCCGGACAAGGAGAGTCAGTATATTGAAATGCTTAAGGCCCGTCAGGTGGACGGCTTGATTATTTTCCCGACAGGCAAGCATGCGGATATTTATAACCAGCTCATCCGTGAAAAGTATCCGCTGGTGTTTTTGGATCGTCTGGTAGATGGTGTGAACACGCGCAGTCTGCTGCTGGATAACGAAATGGCGGTCAAGCTGGCGATTCAGGAGCTGGTGGCCCATAAGCATGAACGGATCGCGCTGATTACCCTGCCGCTTGGACTGAACCGGATTACTCCGAGGGTAGAGCGGTTGAGCGGGTACAAAAAGGCGCTGGAGGAGCGTGGCCTCCCTTTCCGTGAAGAGTACATGCGCAGCGTGCCGAAGGAGGATATCCAGCAGACGCTGGAGGAGCTGTTTCAGTTGCCGGAGTCGCCGACTGCGCTGCTGGCCGGGAACGATATCGTGCTGGCAGAGGTGCTGAAATATGTGAATGCCCGCCGTATACGCATTCCGGCCGAGCTGTCCATTATCGGAATTGACGATGCGGAGTTTGCCCATATTTACAATCCGCCGATTACGACCATTACGCAGCCGATTGCGGATATGGGGAAGCAGGCGGCAAAAACGTTGCTGTCCAGCATCGAGGAGGGCGGCGAATCGGTTCCGATCATTTACCGCTTTGTACCTGATTTAAATCGGGGCGAATCCGTCAAAACGTTGTAGAGCATCATCAGGCATCACGTTATAAAAGTAGCCCGTATTCCTTTCTGCGTCCCAAGCCTGTACGTACTGCTTGGCCGCGCATAAGTGACTACGGGCTATTTGAGTTATCTTCGAAGATTCCTGATTCATCCTTGCGGAGCTTGCGAATCCGGCCGTGAAGAAAAAGGCAGGGGAATAAACCCTGCCTAATTCGTGCTGGCGCTGAGTAAAAAAGACTCCAGCTCGGATCGCGTAGGATAGCCGTCCATGTCCCCGGCTGACATGACAGCCAGTGCGCCGAGGGCGTTGCCGCGTTTGACCGCTTCGGCCAGGGACAAGCCCTCCAGCAGCGCGCTGATGACGCCTGCGGCAAAGCCGTCACCCGCCCCGACGGTATCGACGACATGCTCCACGCGGAAACGTTTGACATATCCTTCTGCATCGGCGGATTTATAATACGCGCCTTCCGTTCCCAGCTTGATGATGACTAGCGAAGTACCACGGTCAAGGTAGAAGGAAGCGATATCCTCTGGTGAGGTGTAGCCTGTCAATATTTTACCTTCATGAATGCCCGGCAGAAGCCAGTCGCAACCCTCAGATGCCTCGTTAATTGCCTCCACCATCGTTTGCGTATCAGGCCATAACTTGGGTCTGAGGTTCGGATCAAAGGATACGGTTTTCCCTGCCTTTTTCATAAACTGCCGCGCATGTCGGGCGAAGTCACGACACTCAGGGGAAAGGGCGACAGAAATACCTGTAAAGTGCAGATGGCGTGCCCCGGCAAAGTATGCCTCGTTAAAATCGGCGATGCTTAATGTGGAAGCGGCAGAGTGTCTGCGAAAATATTCGACCTCCGGGTCTCCGCTTGTGACTTTGGATTTAATCAGCATCCCGGTGGAGTGGTTTTTGGTAAACATGACGTTCTGGGTGTCGATCCCCTCTTGACGCAGCGCCCCGGCAATGAACCTGCCGAATGCATCCTCGCCTAGTTTGGTCACGAGTCCCGCCCGCAGTCCCAACCGCGCCAAACCGGACGAAACATTCGTCTCTGCCCCGGCCAGCGCTTTGGTGAACGAACGCACCTCATCCAGAGAGCCTGCCTCATTGGCATAAAACATGGCCATCGGTTCTCCGAAGGTAACAGCATCCAATGTTGCGGTCATTCTAAATTCCTCCTTTGTTTAGTAAACTAAATCTGTAAGCGTATGCACCAACTGAATAAATTGAAATTATCACATAAATCGGTTTTTCACAATGAGGAAGTTGATATATTTGTTAAAAACTTTTTGGATAATGTAGATAAAAAAATATGATTTTGTTTATCAAAAGGTAAAAAGAGTGTAAAAGTTCGTGAATATTAAGGATTTTTCAAGGAATAGTGAAGATTTGGGTTGACACCCTCTTAGATAATAATTACAATTCTAGCTAAGAAGTAGAGTTAGAAATCGCTTTTATAACGATTCCGTTGATAAAAAAGTTTACCTAAACAGGAGGAATGTTTTTATGGAAATGCGTTATTCAACTCATCCCGAACATGCCAAACATTTTACGACTGAAGAACTGCGTCAGCACTATTTGATACAGGAACTGTTTGTGCCTGAGGAAGTTAAGCTGGTTTATACGCATGAAGATCGTGTCATTATCGGGGGCATTCATCCCGTGAATAAATCCGTTGCGCTGGAAGGCAGCGATCAAATCAAGGCGGAAACCTTTTTGGAGCGCCGGGAACTGGGTATTTTTAATGTTGGCGGCAGCGGTACTGTAAAGGTAGACGGTGAAACCTACGAGTTGAACACGAAAGACTGTCTCTACGTAGGCAGAGGGGGCAAGGAGTTGATCTTTGAAAGCGATTCCAGCTCGAAACCTGCAAAATTTTACATTGTGTCGGCGCTGGCTCATACCACGTATCCGACAACGAAGCAGTCTTTTGCCGATGTGCCGTCTGAAAGTCTGGGCGCGCAGGAAACAGCCAATAACCGCACCTTGCGCCGTTTTATCCATGATGAAGGCATTCAGAGCTGTCAGCTGGTTATGGGGATGACGACACTGGAAAACGGAAGCGTATGGAACTCCATGCCGACACATGTCCATGATCGTCGTATGGAAGTGTATTTCTACTTTGAGCTGGATGAGAACGCCAGAATGTTCCACATGATGGGTGAGCCGAACGAGACGCGCCATCTGGTGATGAAGAATGATGAAGCGGTTATTTCGCCACCTTGGTCTATTCACTGTGGTGCGGCTACTGGCAGCTACACCTTCATTTGGGGCATGGCCGGTGAAAATAAAACGTACAAAGACATGGATCAGGTAGCCATGAGTGAGTTGCGTTAATCCGGCATATTGGAGCGGGGTACTTGCAAGCGGCTACTGGAACATAGCCATCCCATCGTGGAAAGGATCAGGAAAATGACGAAAAAGAAAGTTTTGGAGCATATCACTTCGGTTGGGGTTGTCGCGGTCATTCGGGGAAACACAGCGGAGGAAGCATACCAAATGTCCAAAGCCTGTATTGAAGGCGGTTTGGACAATATTGAGCTTACGTTTACCACGCCGGATGCGGATCAGGTGATTCGCAGATTGAGAGATGAATTTAAGGACCGGGCAGTGATTGGTGCAGGAACCGTACTAGAAGCGCTGACAGCCAGAATTGCTATTTTGGCTGGAGCGGAGTTCGTGGTGAGCCCTTCTTTTGAAGAAGAAACGGCGAAACTGTGTAATTTGTACGCGATTCCCTATATGCCAGGTTGCATGACGCTGAATGAGATCAAGGAAGCGATGAAGCTGGGCAGTGATATTGTGAAGCTGTTCCCCGGCAGTGCAATGGGTGCGGATTTTGTTAAGGCGGTCAAAGGGCCAATGCCTCATGTGCAGATTATGCCAACGGGCGGCGTGGATCTGGATAATATGGAAACATGGCTGCGCAACGGAAGTGTCGCGGTGGGTATCGGGGGCAACCTGACGGCTCCGGCCAAGGATGGCCGCTACGATCTGATCACAGAGAACGCTGCGCGTTATGTGGCTAAATATAAGGAAGTTCGTGCAGCGCTGTAGGATTCAGTAGAGGTATATATTTTAAACTAAAATATGATGGAGGCGTAAGTATGGGTCTGGATACTTTTTCATTGGATTTTTTCAGCCTGAAAGGCAAAACAGCGATTGTAACGGGTGGCAACAGCGGCTTGGGTCAGGGATATTCAGTAGCTTTGGCTAAAGCGGGCGCGGATCTGTTCATTGTAGCCAACAATGATGATTATGAAGAAACAAGACGTTTGCTTGAACCTACAGGTGTGAAGGTTGTCTTTCATGAGGCGGATCTGACGCAAAGAGAATCTATTACAAAGATTGTAGAAGAAGGCGTCAAGGCATTCGGTAAAATCGATATTCTCGTAAATAACGCAGGTACGATTCGTCGCGCTCCTTTGCTGGAGTACAAAGATGAGGATTGGGACGCTGTAATGGAAATCAACTTGAATGCCGTCTATCACCTGAGTCAGGAAGTGGCAAAGGTGATGGTTGAGCAAAAAAGTGGGAAAATTATCAATGTTGCTTCCATGCTTGCTTTTCAGGGTGGAAAGTTCGTTCCGCCGTATACAGCAAGTAAGCACGCAGTCGCTGGCTTGACCAAGGCGTTTGCCAACGAGCTGGCGGTTCATAACGTTCAGATTAATGCGATTGCCCCTGGTTATATTGCTACGGCGAACACAGCTCCAATCCGTGCGGATGAGAGCCGCAATCAGGAAATCTTGTCGCGTATTCCTGCGGGACGCTGGGGTGATCCGTCCGATTTGATGGGAGTAGTTGTTTTCCTCGCAAGTCAGGGCTCCGATTATATGAACGGTCATATTTTGGCAGTGGATGGCGGCTGGCTGGTACGTTAAGCAGCACTGAATGCATCTAAGTCATGGACCGAAAGCTGCCTCAAAAGGAAAGCATCCTTTTGGGCAGCTTTTGTTTGTTTGGCTGTAGCTGTGGTTATACGCTGAATTGAAGATTTGGAGTGCTACGCTTATCCGTCCTATGCATATGGCATAAATGCCATTATAATTTAATGAGATAGAAATTGCTCAGGCTCCAGCCGTACACTCGGTTGGAGCCTTTGAGCATAACACAGATAGATTGGAGAATGGAGAGATGAGTTCACAGCAACACCAACGAGCTTTGGTATACAAATCCTTGTGGCATGCCGGTCCTTGGGTGCTTGCCGCAGGGATCATTCTGGTAGGTGCCAATCTGCGCGCCTCGATTACCTCGGTAGGACCTCTTATCGGTTTGATTAAGGATTCTTTGCATATTTCGAATACACTGAGTGGTCTATTAACGACATTGCCGCTGCTGGCTTTTGCTCTGTTGTCGCCTTTTGTAGCCAAACTGTCGCGCCGCTTCGGGTCGCCTCTTATTATTTTTGCAGCCTTGCTGCTGTTGACCGCAGGTATTGTGGTGCGCTCAACGCTGGGGGTGACCGCATTATTTGCTGGGACAGCCATGCTGGGACTGGCTATTGCCGTGTGTAATGTTTTGCTGCCCAGTTTGATCAAAGAGGAGTTTCCTCGCAACAGTGGACTGATGACCGGTGTATATTCAGTATCCATGAATGTAGTCGCTGCAACAGCATCCGGTCTGAGTATACCGCTGGCTCTGAACGGAGGTCTGGGCTGGCGCGGTTCTTTGGGGATATGGAGTATTGTGGGTGTAGTAGGTATTCTACTGTGGGTTCCCCAGCTTCTCAAGACGCGCAAAACAGTCAATAAGGCGGCGGTGTCCGCCCGAACCGTGAATGTGTATACATCGTCTTTGGCCTGGAA
This sequence comes from Paenibacillus sp. 23TSA30-6, assembly GCF_014858585.1. Lineage (NCBI taxonomy): Bacteria > Bacillati > Bacillota > Bacilli > Caryophanales > Paenibacillaceae > Paenibacillus > Paenibacillus sp. 23TSA30-6. The sequence continues at coordinate 64,435 of NZ_SLTL01000015.1, forward strand.
GGTGACGCTGTTTATGGGGTTGCAATCTGCCCTGTTCTACGTCCCTGCCGCATGGTTTCCCGAGATGATGGTTGGACAGGGTATGGATTCGGAGACTGCGGGATGGATGCTGTCCGTTATGCAATTTTCGCAAATGCCGTTTACTTTTATTGTGCCTATTTTGGCTGCACGGGTGAAAGATCAGCGGGTATTGGTTCTGATTATGGCTGCGCTGTATTTTATCGGTCTGGGTGGATTTCTGCTGGGGGCTACGCAGTGGAGTGTGATTTGGGTCATTTGTATCGGTATAGCGGGTGGTTTTGCTTTCCCGTTGGTGATGATGTTCTTTAATTTGCGGACGCGGACACCGCAGCAGGCAGCAGAGTTGTCCGGTATGGCCCAGTCCTTTGGCTACTTGCTGGCGGCGACAGGGCCGACGCTGTTCGGCTATTTGCATGATGCTACACAGGGCTGGACCATTCCGCTGCTGCTGCTGTTGTGCCTGAGTGTATTGCTTCTGTTTACAGGGCTGGGAGCGGCGAAGAAACGATATGTCGGAGGCGAAGTGGATGATCAGGCTGCAATTTGATGCAGACGGCTATAGTGTAATCTGTGGCACGGATCGTGTCATACTGCTGGCTAAGGAGTATGCGCTATTGCGATTTTTGTACGATAACCGCAATCAGGTGTTTACCCGGGAACAACTGCTGGATCGTGTGTGGCCGCTGGAATATCCGGTGGAGCGCACGGTGGACGATCATATCTATAGATTGCGCAAAAAGCTCAAGCCATGGAATGCTCTTCTTATTCATACGGTCCGGGGGTATGGCTACAGCTTGACCCTTACTGGCGTGCAACGACAGAATCATCCGTCCCTGCGCGATCAGGAGGTACAAGACGCTGTCAACGGACTGTTACGGAAATACCAATTGCTGGGACAGGGGAATTCCATCGTGGCGCTGGCTGCTCAGCAGGAGCAGATGGGGTTCGAACTGTCTCCTTTTTATCAGATGTATACCCGGTTTGTGCAGGCCGATATATTGTGGTTTTTGGAACGGGAGGACTTTGCTCCTAAAGATCGACTGTACTGGATGTTACTGCTATATATAGGTACAGCAGGGGTGACGGATCAGAAGCTTGCTCTATGTGAGCGGGCGCTTTCCAGTGGATTACTATCCGCCGAGCAGGAGCGGGAATTGCGTATTCTCAACATCCTGGAGGCTTATGTGGAGAATGGACAACCTGAACGCGCACTGGAGAGACTTCCGCTGGCTTTTGCAGTGATGGAGCGGGATGAGCTGGACAAATTTGTGATGCCTGTTGCGCTGATGGAGATGTACATGCATCTGACCGCCAACCGTATGGAGGAGGCTAGGGTACTATCCGTTCGATTGGAAGAGATGCTATCTGAGGCTCCGTATTTGCGGGAGTTGGGGCGTTATCGGATGATGCAGGGATTCATGCTCCTGCTTACCGGGGGAGTGAACGAGGCCGAGCGGTTACTGGATGAGGGGCTGAACACGCTTGATATGGCTAAACAGGAGCTGCTTAAAATCAAGGCAGTCTGTCAAATCCGCGGCTTTTTGAAGCGTTATGGTGCTTTTCCTGCGTTGGAAGAGAAATATGCTACTCAATATGAACGACTTGATCGGGACAATGGCTTAACGATGCATCGTTTGGCACTAAGGCGTTGGTTGGAGCAAACACTTTCTGCGATCTGATGTTTTTCGCTGTCTGATTTTCCTCTGATATAGGCCCGCTAGAATGTTTTTATTGCTACTAATGTAGAAAATGAAAGCAGGGTGAATAGAAATGAAGGAAAAGAAAGAATCAGAATCCACGCCTAGCATTTGGCGCAACGGCCGTTTTCGGCGGATGTTTGCGGCGCACACGGCTGCTTCCTTTGGCGATTGGTTTGATGCCATCGCCATTCAGGTGCTCGTCGCTTACCGCTGGGAAGCCGATCCCATGCTAATTGCGCTGATTCCGGTAGTGATGGCGCTGCCGGGTCTGCTGCTCGGCTCTATCGCAGGCACGTTAGCCGACCGGGTGCATAAGGCCCGGCTGATGATCGTCTGCGATGCAGCTATTGCCTTGCTGACGCTGGCGATTCTCGCTGTTCCGGGCCCGGCGTGGCTGTTGCCTCTGCTGGGTTTGCGCGCGGCGGCTGGCGTATTCCAAATGCCCTCACAGCAGGGCTTGACCCGCACTGTAGTCGCCAGCGGCGACCTGTTTCAGGCGACCTCGCTGAATGGGCTGGTCAATCAGGCTTCCAAAGTGGCAGGGCCATTATTGGGCGCCATGACCTTGGCTGTGCTGTCGCCCCAAGCCTGCATTATCCTCAATGCGCTGCTGCGCCTGTGCTCAGGCCTGGTTCTGTGGCCGCTACGAGGAATCGGCCCCGCCCTCGACAGCGTAGAGCAGCATGCGACTACTGCTGTGAAACAAGGAAAGCTGGATTCGCCAAGCGAGGCTGAGGCTGATGAAGCCGAGCATCGGAAGGGACGCGTCGGCGCATCCCGTTTTTTCAGCCAATGGCGCGAGGGCTGGGCGTTTCTGTGGCGCAGCCGGATGCTTTTGCATACGCTTGTGTTCGGACTTTTCGGCATGATCGCCATTCTCATGATTGACTACCAGTTTCCGACGTTGCTGCGAGTGCTCGCTCCGGGTAACGAATCGCTGCTCGGCTGGCTGGTTTCAGCCATAGGCGCTGGTGCCGTCGGATGCATGCTTGTGCTTAATCGCTTGAATCGCATAAGCGCAGGCTGGGGGCTTGGTGGAGGTTATGTGCTGGTTGGTGGAGCTATTGCTGCTTTAGGCTGGGCGCAACCGGGGACAGGATTACCCGTACTGCTTATGATTGGGGCCATGCTAGGCGTGGGAAACGGCCTGTACATCATCACCCAGAATTACATATTGCAAGCCGGAACACCGGCCGATATGGTGGGGCGCGTCTTCGGTATCCAAAGTACCGTGACCGGAGCGATCATGATCGTCTCACCGCTTATCGGGGGTGTAATGATTCGTATGGCCGGACCAGGCACTACCTTTGTCTGGATTGGAGTGACGATTGGGGCTTTGGGTTTAGTCGGACTCATGCTTCAATCCGTCATTTGGCGCGAGTCACTTGCTGATTTCAACAATTCTGCTGTGAAAAATGCCGACCCTGCACAGTAGTTGGTTTCCAAATTTCGTAACTGAACATTTTTAGAATAGGAGGATGATTATGACTCAAAAATCTTCGTCCACAACGTCTGTGGCGCGGTTACTGGAGGGATCGCGGGTGTATCTGCGTCCGATTCACGTGGAGGACACCGAACTGTACTATAATACGTTGTTTGATCAGGACGTGAGGAGGATGACGGGTACGCAGCGCAGCTTTACCAAGGATCAAATTGGGCGTTATATTGAATCCAAAGGGCAGGATACCTCCAGCCTCCTGCTACTCATTGCCCTTCAGGAAGATGATCGTATCATCGGTGACATTGCTCTTCAGGATATGGACAGCCTGAACCGCAGTGCCAACATCCGCATTGCCATTAATGAACAGGAGAATCAGGGAAAAGGCTACGGCACTGAGGCGCTTGTGCTAATGCTGGATCACGGATTCGGTATCTGTAATCTGCATCGAATTGAGCTGAACGTGTATGATTTTAATGAACGGGCTATCCGTTGCTATGAAAAAATAGGCTTCCAACGTGAAGGCGTGCAACGGGATGCTTTATTTTATAATCATCAATACCATGACTCCATTCTGATGAGTATGCTGTCCTCTGAATACCGTGTCCGCTATGTAGAAAAAGCAGAGAACTGATTCAAAACGTTTACAGCGGTTTAATGAAAAGGTATAATAAAGGCATATATGCGCGAACCTATGTAGGTTACTGAATGACAACATAAAATGACAATGAATTACCGGAGGAGCCTGTCACCAAGGCTCCTCTTTGTCTTTTTTAAGGGGATCTGTAGCTGCACAGGTTCCTTTTTTTGTTGTGTTCAGGGCACGTCAGCACATATTTTGCGCAAAGTTTTAGCATTTTATCAATACTAGATGTCTACCATTTGATGATTAAAGGAGGTATATGAGCCATGCAATTTATATTGTATCTTTTGCTGATTCTGCTGTTTACTAAAGTGGCTGGTGATCTGTCGGTAAGGCTTGGTCAGCCTTCGGTGCTAGGGAAGCTGATTGCTGGTATTGTACTCGGTCCGGCGGTATTGGGGTGGGTTCAGAACAACACACTTATTCATGATATGTCTGAAATCGGAGTGCTGCTGCTGATGTTCATTGCCGGGTTGGAGACGGATCTGGATCAGCTTCGGCGTAACTGGAAACCTGCGGTAGCCGTAGCAGTTGGGGGGATTATTCTTCCGTTGATCTGCGGTTTTGGAGTCGGGGAAGCCTTCGGATTTTCCGTGCATGAAGGATGGTTTCTCGGTGTTGTCCTGAGCGCCACTTCCGTCAGTATTACGGTCCAGGTGCTAAAGGATATGAACAAGCTTAACACCCGGGAAGGCTCGACGATTTTGGGTGCGGCCGTGCTGGATGATGTGCTGGTGGTGGTGTTGCTTGCAGTGATGATGAGTGTATTCGGGGTAGGAGGGGGAACATCTCTGGGACTTCTCGTCGGCAAAAAGCTTCTTTTCTTTGTCGTCGCTATATTCGGAGGTTGGTTTGTGGTTCCCTGGATTATGAAAATACTGGCTCCGCTCAAGGTGACAGAGGCCACCATTACCGCTGCTTTGATCATCTGCTTCGGGTTTGCGTATTTTGCAGATATGTTGGGTATGGCGGGCATTATCGGAGCCTTTGCTGCCGGGATTGCCATTTCGCAAACGAGCTTTAAGCATGTCGTAGAAGAAAAAGTGGAGCCTATCGCTTATTCCATCTTTGTCCCTGTGTTTTTTGTCAGCATTGGATTAAATGTTTCTTTCGAGGGAGTAGGGCAGCAGATCGGATTTGTCGTTGCGTTAACACTGGTTGCAATGGTGACAAAGTTGATCGGTGGCGGAATCGGGGCACGTCTGACAGGCTTTAATAACCGTTCTTCGCTCGCGATTGGCTCCGGTATGATATCTCGCGGCGAAGTCGCGCTTATTATTGCAGCAACCGGGCTGCAAACGGGTCTGCTGGCACAGCAATATTTTACATCCGTCATTATTGCTGTCATTCTGACGACTTTGGCTGCACCTCCGATCCTCAAGCTATGCTTTAGCGAAAAGAAGTCTCCCGGCCGTGAGCAGAAGAAGGAAGCTGAGGCCTGACAAGCATAGCTAAGTCATATCTAAAAGACCCTCCGGGTTCATATTCTCACAGTGTGTATGGAAAGTCCGATTTGTAGCAAAACCGGACTTTCGATGACATATGGGACATGACCGAAGGGTCTTTTTATCATACGTATATGTCGGATTAAGTGCAGGAATTAGGACTCGGATACCACGGTGAAGCGTTGGTTCAGATGCTGTGGTTTCTCGATTTCGTCAATTACAGCCACCGCATAATCTTCATAGCTGACATAGCTTGCGCCTTTGGAATTGACTTGCAGCACATCTTTGCCAATTTTATAAGAGCCGGTGCGTTTGCCAAGAGCAAATTCAGCAGAAGGACTAATGAAAGTCCAGTTCAGATCGCTGGTTCCACGCAAAATTTCCAGGTTCTTTCCTTGATTATTAGCCGTTGGGTATACGAAATCCGGGAAACCAGGCGTGTCTTTTACCAACAAGGTTTGGGACTCATCTGTGAACAGGCTGCCTGCGCCGCCCACAACAATCAGGCGAGTACCGGACACATTACGCAGTGCTTCAATCAGAACGTTACCTGCATCTACATGCAGATGCTCTTGACCGAGTGGAGCAGCAAAAGCGTTAACGACAACGTCAAAGCCTTTCAGATCGTCTGTTTTCAGATCGAAAACGTCTTTTTGTACCACAGTCGCACGGCTGTCTGTTACTTTGGCAGAGTCGCGAACGATCGCCGTTACCTCATGCCCTCTGTCCAATGCCTCTTTAACAATATTGCCTCCTGCTTTACCACCTGCACCAATAACTGCAATTTTCATAATGAATAACCTCCTATAAATGTTATTTAGATTACTAGTTTGATCATGGGTTTGCCACGTTCATTCACGAACTCGGATATGTAACTATTATAGTTACAAAATATAATGAAAGTCAAGCCCTTGTGTTGGGCATCCTAAAGCCATCCGATTAAAAAGAAATGATCTCGTTTAAGTATATAAGGTGAAGCTGAATGAGCCTAGATAAGCAACTTTGGATAGATAAAAACAACAGACAGGAAAGGAAGAGTGAACCGATATGAGTAAAAAGGTACAGCTTGAACCCACAGCGCAGAAGTTCGCAGACGATAACGCCAAGCCTCCGTTTCTGTACGATTTGGGCCCTGAAAAGGGACGTGAAACGGTCAATGAGGTCCAATCCGGTCCAGCAGACAAGCCTGCCGCAGACGTGGAAGACTTGTCTATTTCCGGCGGCCCAAGCGGGGAGGTCAAGGTCCGGATTGTTCGTCCACAACAGGTGACAGGGAACCTCCCGGTTATTGTATACATCCACGGGGCAGGATGGGTATTCGGTAATGCCCATACGCATGATCGTCTGATCCGTGAACTGGCCGTGGGTGCGCAGGCAGCGGTTGTATTCCCGGAATACAGCTTGTCACCTGAAGCCAAATATCCAACGGCAATTGAGGAAATCTACGCGGTCGTTCAGTGGGTGGCTCAGCATGGACGCGAGCATGGGCTGAAGCATGATACGCTGACGGTAGCTGGAGACAGCGTCGGTGGTAACATGACCGCAGCCGTAACGCTGCTTGCCAAGGAACGCAGCGGCCCTGCTATCCGACAGCAGTTGTTGTTCTATCCGGTGACAGACGCTTCTTTTGACACGGAATCGTATCATGAATTCGCCACAGGGTATTTCCTGAGCCGAGAAGGGATGCAATGGTTCTGGGATCAATACACGACAGATCCCAATGAACGGGCACAGATTACGGCATCTCCGCTGCGGGCAACGACCGAACAGCTCAAGGGGCTGCCGCCAGCATTGGTCATCACAGGCGAGGCTGACGTGCTGCGGGATGAAGGGGAAGCTTACGCGAACAAGCTGCGTGAGGCTGGGGTGGATGTGACCGCAGCCCGCTTTCAGGGCATCATTCACGATTTCGTAATGCTGAACCCGTTATCGGAAACCGCAGCTAAGCGCGGGGCGATTGCGCTGGCTACCTCATGGCTGCGCCAAGGGTTTGAGGGCTAGTGCAATATAAAGCTTTTCAAAGGCACTGACATATGATGTGGTCTATTTCTGTTAAGGACTGAGGCTGTTTTCCCGAAGGATTTACTTTCGGGAGGACAGCTTTTTATATATGCCTAAAATGAAACCGCTTCACGTTCGTTGAACAGAGTGATAATATAAAATTTGAAAGATTTGACCGACATTTTAGCCTAGGGATTTAAGGGGGATATCCATGCCATTTCAGGGACAACGCATTTTGCCTGCTGCCAAGCACATGAAGCAATTGGAGGGCATTTTGGACAGCTCCTATGAGTACGCGGTTTTTCTGGATACGCATGTAGCGCAGCTACGCAGCCTGTATCAGTTGGCACGGAGCCGCAACAAGCAGATGCTTTTGCATGCCGATCTGGTACAGGGCTTGAAGAATGATGAATATGCCGCTGAATATTTGTGTCAGGAGATTAAGCCGTTCGGTATTATTTCGACTCGATCCGGCGTGATTGCGACCGCCAAAAAGAAGGGGATTCTCGCTGTGCAACGGGTATTTATGCTGGATACGATTGCGCTGGAGAAAAGCTACGCACTGGTGGAAAAAACGCGACCCGATTATATCGAGGTGCTGCCTGGCGTTGTTCCCCCCATGATTACAGAGGTCAGTGAACGCACGGGTATTCCCATTTTGGCAGGAGGGCTGATTCGTACCCCGGAGGATGTGGAAGCGGCTCTCGCCGCGGGAGCTACAGCAGTTACAACATCCAATAAACAGCTTTTTGAGCATTATAGGCAATAGCTAATAACCCCTTTTCATCGTGTACGGTGTGTGCTACGATATGGATAAGTTAATACTCGTCAGGAGATTTGGAGAGACCATGAACCGCTCGGCATACGCCGCAGCGATGTTCGTGGTCTTTTTTTGTATCTTTTGATGACTGGGTTGGCAGATCGCATCGTGAATATATACAAAGCTGGAGGGATAGATGATGGGAGAACAAGGATTTGCTGCGCAGGAGAGAACGGCTGTTTTGGAACGTATGGAGAGAGAGCATTTTGATATTTTAATTATTGGCGGCGGCATTACTGGAGCCGGAATTGCACTGGATGCCGCGGATCGCGGTTTGAAGACGGCGCTGGTGGAAATGCAGGATTTTGCAGCAGGCACGTCCAGTCGCTCTACCAAGCTGGTGCATGGTGGTCTTCGATATTTGAAGCAGTTTGAGGTTAAGATGGTAGCCGAGGTCGGGAAGGAGCGAGCGATTGTATTCGAAAACGGCCCGCATGTGACCACGCCGGAACGTATGCTGCTTCCATTTCACAAGGGGGGCACGTTCAACGCGTTTACCACTTCTGTCGGACTGCTGGTGTATGATTTTCTCGCCGGGGTTAAGCATAGCGAACGCCGCCGAATGCTGGATATTCGGGCTACGCTGGAGCGGGAGCCTTTGTTGAAGAGGGAAGGACTGAAGGGGAGCGGCAGCTATGTGGAGTACCGTACGGATGATGCTCGCCTGACGATTGAGGTCATGAAGGAGGCTGTTGCACGAGGGGCTATAGCTGTAAACTACGCCAAGGCTGACAAGCTGCTGTATGAAGACGGACGAATCAGCGGCACAAGCGTAACGGATCGGGTAACGGGGCAGTCTCACGAAATCCGGGCTTCGCTGGTTATTAACGCCGCCGGACCGTGGGTGGATACGCTGCGGGAGATGGATCGGTCCAAAGAAGGCAAGGTGCTTCGCCTGACCAAAGGTGTCCATCTGGTGTTCGATGCCAAGCGGTTCCCGCTCAGACAGGCCGTTTATTTTGATACGCCGGATGGACGGATGGTATTCGCCATTCCCCGTGACGGGAAAACATACGCAGGTACGACCGACACGGTATATGAAGGGGATACAGCTCATCCCCGAATGACCACCGATGACCGGACCTATGTACTTCAAGCGATCAACGGCATGTTCCCTGAGGTGAAGCTGTCCGTCAAGGATGTGGAATCGAGCTGGGCTGGTGTGCGGCCACTCATTTATGAGGATGGCAAAAGCCCTTCGGAAATTTCACGCAAGGATGAAATTTGGGAATCCCGATCGGGCCTGATCACGATTGCGGGCGGCAAGCTGACAGGCTACCGGAAAATGTCCGAGCTGGTTGTAGACCGCGCGGTACGGGAGCTGGGCCGCTTGCATGGACAGAGCTTCCGGGCATGCCGCACCAGGCACATCCCGATCTCGGGCGGCAACGTAGGCGGCTCCGCCGATTGGGAAGCCTTCGTGAGCGGGCAAGCGGTAGCGGGTGCTGCGCTCGGGTTGCCGCCAGAAACCGCAAGGGCGTGGGCCACCCGATACGGCTCCAATGCGGAGCGGCTGTTTGCCATAGCGGCACGCGGCATGAAGGAGGCCAGCGAGACGGAAGCCGCGCTGCCCGTGGAAGTGCGTGTCCCGCTCCTGTATGCCATGGAGCAGGAAATGACGGTGACACCGTCTGATTTTTTCATACGCCGAACCGGGGCGTTGTTCTTTCAGATTGACGGGGTGAAGCGCTGGAAGCAGCCTGTCATTGCGCTAATGTCTGAGCAAGCAGGCTGGAGCGCCGCGCAAGAGCGCCAATATGCAGCAGAGCTGGACGCTTATTTACGTGAAGCTGTGACACCTGTTGAGGCAGATGAGAAATCCGGCGCTGTTAAAGCGATTTGATTGCATGAAAGATGAGGGGGCCTTGCTCCCGAATAGGCGAAGAACCCCCGTCCCACTACAGCTAGTGGAACGGAGGTTCTTTGTTTGTATATGAAGAACTCACAGCATCAAGTGGAACAGGAACGGCGCAGCCGCCAAGGTAAAGAGAGCGGCGAGCACCATAGAGATGCTGGAAATAGTGCCCGTCAGCGAACTGAACTCGAACGCTTTGGAAGTACCCGTACCATGAGCCCCGGTACCGAGCAAGACACCGCGCGAAACTTCATTTTCGATACGGAACAGCTTAACGATCATCGGACCGATAATGAGACCGCTTAATCCGGTCAAAATAACGAACACAGCCGTGACTGTCGGATTACCGCCAATCGTTTGTGAAACATTCATGGCAATCGGTGTCGTAATGGAGCGAGGAATCAGGCTGCTCATCAGCGAGGAATCCAGATGCATCCATTTGGCGAGTACCATGGAGGATACTACTGCTACGACTGAACCGGACAGCACGCTAAGCACGATTTGGGTCGCATGTTTTTTCAGCACAGGGAAATATCGATATAAAGGGACGGCAAATGCAATCGTCGCTGGTTGGAGCAGCATGGAGAGCAAATGGGCACCCGAGTTATAGGAACGGTAATTTACACCCGAAAGCGTTAAAATTAAAATAATAATGATCGGTGTAATGAGTAGTGGAGACATATACACCTTGGGCAGTGTGCGGTACATGCGTTTGGCCATCCAGTAAATAGCGAGCGTCAACACAATACATAGAAGACCGGTCATGATGATTTGTGCTCCTTTCGTTTGCCGAGCAGACTGGCGATCATGCCCGTACAGGCCATCACGAGAAAGGTACCGAGCAGTACGACCAGCATAATGCTCATACCATCGTGCTCCAGCATCGGCCAATAATTCATAACGCCGACAGCGGAGGGAATAAAGAATAATAGCAGCTCGGCCAGCAGCCAGTTTGCGCCGATCTCAATCCAGCTTAGGCGGATCACGCCCGTTTGCAGCAGAATAAAGAGAATCAGCATGCCGATAATGCTACCGGGTACAGGCAGGTGGAGCCAGGAGACCATCGCGTTCAGGATGAGCGAAAAGGCCATCAGGACGGCGATCTGGAGGACACCGCGTATGAAGCTTTTCATATATAATGGCTCCTATCTATGAGTTTCGTTATTTTCAAACTGTAATGAAATTTTACATCACATGCTTTCATGAGTAAAATGCATATAAAGAATAAGATGTATTCCGTTTATCTATGGAAGAAGGTGATAGGATGGATATTCGACATTTGCAGTATTTTTTGGAGGTCGCGCGCTTGCGCAGCTTTACGAAGGCGGCCCAGAGCCTGTTTATTACACAGCCGACGATCAGCAAAACGATTAAAAGTCTGGAGGATGAATTGGGTGTCGCTTTGTTTGACCGGATCGGCAAAAGAATCGAGCTGACGGACGCGGGCAAGGTAATTGAGCTTCAGGCGCAAGCGATTGTGAAGTCCTTCCAGAGCTTGTCCTCCGAGCTGAGTGACTTGATGAACCTGAAAAAAGGGCACATCCGTATCGGTCTGCCCCCCATGGTCGGATCGAGCTTTTTTCCGCGTGTCATTGGGGAATTTCACAAGGCATATCCCGATGTGACCATTCAGCTATTTGAGGATGGGGCGAAAAAAGTAGAGCAGGACGTAGGCGCGGGTGCATTGGATATCGGCGTAATTGTGTTGCCGCCGAGTGGGGACATATTCGAGACGTTTCTGTTCGTGGAGGAAAAGCTGAATTTGCTGGTTCACCCTACGCATGTACTGGCAGAGCGTACAGAGGTACCGCTGGCAGCGCTGGCGGAGGAATCGTTTGTGCTATTCCGCGAGGATTTTACACTGCATGACCGTATTATTGCAGAGTGTGTCCGGGCTGGCTTCCAGCCGCGAGTCGTCTATGAAAGCTCACAATGGGATCTGATCAGCGAAATGGTTGCTGCGAACCTGGGGATAGCGCTGCTGCCGGAAGCGATTTGCCGTGACCTTGATTCCGAACGATTGCGTGTTATTCCACTCGTTGATCCCGTCATTCCCTGGCATCTAGGGATGATCTGGCGAAAGGATCGGTATCTGTCCTTTGCCGCCAGAGAATGGATTACGTTTACGCAGGAACTACTGCGGACGCAGTACGGAAGAAAGTAGTGTCCTACCGGAAAGTTAACGTGTACAGGTATGGGAATGGGATACGACGCTATGTACAAAAAAGCTGCCCTTACGGGCAGCGGTGTAGCTTTCTTCTATGAATGTGCCTGATTGCTACCATTTACCGCACGCTTGGTGTGGAGATACTTGTCCATAATTCGGTCAAGCCGAGAGGACTTGTCCAATACACGTTCATCCCTTAATCCATGTAAGGTTGCCATACGATTTAGTTCGCGGCGTTCTTTTTCCATGAGTTTTTCCAATTGTTCGAGGTTCAAAAAGCCCACCCCCCATGTAGATTGTAAGGCATGTCTCCTCTAGCGGCAGAAGGTTTTCTAATACGATTCTTATTTCCATTTTACCACTTTTTATTAACAATAATCCAGCTTTCCTGACATTTAGCGACTTATAATTATCGTTTTGCTATTTCTACCCGATTGCGTCCTGAATGTTTAGCTTCATAAAGAGCGTCGTCCACCTTCTCCAATAATTTATCCGCTGCAATGGTAGGAAAGCTGCCTGCTCCGATAGATACCGTCAGAGGAACGATGGTTCCGTCATTTAGTTGAAAGGGACCGTTTTCCACAGCCTTTCGAATCTTTTCGGCAAAGCTTGCTGCTTTCTGGCTGTCGCAATCTCCAATCAGAATGGCAAATTCTTCTCCACCTTTACGGGAGGGGTATGTCCTCCTTGTAGACTCCCGGTTTAACAAAATTCCCAATTGGTTTAAGACGGTGTCACCGTTCAAATGACCATACGTATCATTAATATTTTTAAAGTGGTCAATATCCAGCATCACGACCCCAAAAGGTTGCTTTGTAGCCTTGGAAGTATGAAAGACCTCTTCAAATAGCGCATCAAAAGCACGCGGACTGTATAATCCGGTTAAATGGTCCCGATTCGCAGCCTCTTCGAGTAGATGAATGGCCCGTTCTGTTTTTTTGATATGGGACACCATAAAATAAGTGAACAGGCCGCCAAGCAACTTAACGGTTGTGACTATTATAATAGTTTCATTATTAGGAGGATTAACCACATAGAAAGTAGATAACAGCGACACAACAGCAGCTCCAAGCACGGCTGACATCCATTTGCGGAGGGTTAGGCTTTTTTCTCGAATGAAGGTAAGTGAAATGCCTAGTGTCATGAAGCAATTGACAGTAGCAGTCAGAGAAACATCTGTCCAACCACCGGTGATGTAAATACGGTACAGGCTTATGATCAGGGTGGTCAACAGACCGGATATCGTTCCTCCCATATAAACAGATATGATAATAGCCAATTGGCGCAGATCGACCACAAAATGCCCGCGGACCCATACACCTGTCATCATCAACAGAATACCGAACATCCCCAGCATCAAACCGTTTAGCACCCGATAAAGCCATACATGCTTTTCCATATAACGCTCGTATTTTCGGAAAAATAAGTTCCCAAAGAATAAGAAACTCGTTAATAACGCAAAATTGTTGATTAGTTCTTTTAACATATCCCTATCCCTTATGATTGTAATGTGAGTTGTAGTATCGTTAAGAAGTGAAAGCTAAAAGCCCTATTTCTATATTTCGGAAAAAAGAGGTCATGAGTGAATACCAGTTAGATGACAAACAATCCTTTTGCCTCTTACGTTTCGTCTGTCTACGTGGTACAGTGAAAGGACTATGACCGGAACGGGTGATCGTATGAAGGAACCAATTAACATATCGGTGCGACCCCTTGTGGAATATGTGCATCGGAGCGGCAGCATTCACGGTGGTTTCCGCACGAACAGCAGCATGCTGGAAGGAACACGCGTGCATCAGCTTATCCAAAAAAGCTATAAGGAGCATGACCGCAAAGAGGTACATCTGCGCACAGAAATTTTATATGAGGATGCCCTATTTATCGTTGAGGGCCGCTGTGATGGACTGATTGAGCTGGACGGCATATGGACGGTTGATGAAATCAAATCGGTTTCCATTCCTCTCGAAGATATTCCGGGGGATGGTCAACCTGTGCATTGGGCGCAAGCATTTCTGTACGCCTATATGATTGCCCGCGAAGAGCAGCGCAATTCCATGCAGGCCCAGCTTACTTATGTACAGGCACACAGCGGAGAAATTCAGCGATTCAGACGGGAGTTATCCTTTGCAGAGCTGGAGACCTTTGCGCTGAGGATGGTCGAGGGTTATGCGCCGTATGCTTTCCTGTTAAGAGCGCATGCGGAGAAACGGGATGCCAGTATTGCAACACTGGCCTTTCCCTTTGACACATATCGTTCAGGCCAGCGGCCTCTGGCGGGTTCGGTATACAAGACAATTGCAGAAGGTGTCAATCTGTTTGCGAAAGCGCCTACGGGTATCGGTAAAACGGTATCCACCCTGTTTCCTGCGATCAAGGCCATCGGTGAAGGGCTGGCTAGCCGTGTGTATTATGTGACTGCCCGCACCACGACCCGCGCAGCAGCAGAAGAAGCGTATGCCAAGATGCAGGCCCAAGGGCTGCATATGCATGTAGTAACCTTGACGGCGAAGGATAAAATCTGCTTCAAGGATGAAAATGATTGCGATGCCGGATCATGCAGCATGTGCGAGGGATATTACGACCGGATCAACGGCGCGGTGTCCGATATTTTGGCGAACGAGACGTTAATGACCCGAGCGGTGATCGAGTATTATGCACGTAAGCACAGGGTATGTCCCTTTGAATTTTCGCTGGATGTGGCGTATGCCTCGGATGGTATAATCAGTGATTATAATTATGTTTTTGATCCGCGTATTTCCTTGAAAAGACTCTTGGAGGAGCACAAGCGAAAAGGTGTTGTGCTGGTGGATGAAGCGCATAATCTGGTGGAACGCGGCCGAGATATGTTTTCGGCGGAAATGTTGAAATCGTCTTTTTTGGAATTGAAAAAAGAGTTCAAGCTGCTAAGCCCGGAGATTGCCGGGGCGGCCAGTGCAGTTAACGCGCATATGATTGCGTTGCGCAAGCTGTACGCGGATACGGGAAAAGCAGTGAATACGGAGGCGCCGCATGAGGTGCTGGGGCTGCTGGCACCTTTTGTAGAGGCAGCCGAACGTGAGCTGTTAACTGGCGCCGGTAGTACGAGCAGCTCAGGAGCGGCCTATACATTGCTGTTGGATACGTATTTTGCCGCTCAAAATATGCTGCGGATTGCAGCTTTGTACGATGAACGCTACGTTACCTATATCGAGGCGGGACGCAGTGAAGTGCGGGTCAAGCTGTTCTGCCTGGATCCTTCGCATTTGCTGGGTCAGGCTGTGAAGGGCTATCGCTCGGCCATTTATTTTTCTGCGACGTTGACGCCGCTTGCGTATTACCGGGACATGCTGGGAGCGAGGGAAGAAGATTACACGTTGCAGGTTCCTTCCCCTTTTCATCAGGAGCAATGGGATGTACGCCTGCTGCCGCTCTCTATTCGTTATCGGGATCGTGAACGCTCGAAGGGGGCGATTGCAGATATGCTGGCGGGATTGGCTGAGGAGCGTAAAGGGAATATGCTCGTGTTTTTCCCTTCCTATCCGTATCTGCGAGAGGTTTATGAGGAATTTACGGCCCGGGGCGTGTCTGCAGATACGCTGGTACAAAGTCCAGGCATGACCGAACCGGAGCGGGATCACTTTCTGGAGGCTTTTCAGCCGGGGCAAGAGCGTACCCTGCTTGGTTTTGCCGTACTGGGGGGCGTGTTTGCCGAAGGAGTTGATCTGCCGGGTGATCGCTTAAATGGGGTAGTGGTCGTCGGCGTTGGCTTGCCGCAAATTGGAGCAGAGCGGGATGTGCTGCGGGATTATTTTTCGGAGCAGGGACGGAATGGCTTCAACTATGCGTATGTATATCCGGGGATGAACAAGGTTCTTCAGGCAGGTGGCAGACTCATTCGCACAGAGCACGACGAAGGCTTGCTGGTCCTGGTAGATGATCGTTTTGCCAAGGAACCGTATGCATCTTTGCTGCCAGAAGAATGGAGAAGCTACCGTTTGACGGAACAAGCGGGATTAAGGAAGGAATGGATAGACTATGAATTTTAATTTTCATAATGACTCCATACGCGGGGTGCTGCGTAGCTTTGGACATGAGGATGCCGAAGTGGAAAATATAGAGACTTTTGTGACATTTGCGCGCTTGGCTAACGGTATTTTCAGAGAAATGGATACGGATCTAACCAAGTTGGGGGCTTCTCAGGGCCGGATCATCGTCCTTAGCCTGTTGCATTGCCATGCGCCGCATCGCATGACACCATCAGAGTTGGCGGAAAAAGCCGATGTCACGCGTGGAACCATGACTGGGCTGATCGACGGGTTAGAGCGAGAAGGCATGATTGAACGTGTGGCTCACGAGAGTGACGGACGGATGGTGACCGTGGGATTAAAGGAGGCAGGAGGAGAACTGTTAAGCAAGATAGTCCCTTATTACACGAAGCTGATCCGATCGTGTATGTCTGAGTTTACGGCACAGGATCATAAGATGATGAAGGGTTTGCTGGGGAAAATGAAAAGCGGTTTTGAGCATTCCTTGCCGAAAAGCTGAGTTCCTGATCTTAGGGATAAGGGATAGGGGGAGAACATGTTTTTTTATACAGATGAGGTCTATGAAGCCCGTGATTTTGGTTCGATGGATGCCCGGGAAGGTGAGTGGAGAAATTGTGAGTTTATCCGCTGTCGCTTTCGGGGTATGGAGATGAATGAATCTCTTGTTGAAGACTGTACTTTTGTAGATTGTGATTTTACGGGGGCCACGCTGAATGCATCACATTACAAGGAGTCTGCTTTTACCAATTGCCTGTTTACCAGCGCAAATCTGTTTGTGGCCCGGTTCGATAACTGCAAGCTGGTAGGCTCAGATTTCGCAGGGGCGAATATGGATGGTATCACGATTACAGGCGGAGATTGGTCTTATACGAACTTGCGTCATGCAGATTTAAGAAAACAGGATTTGCGAAAAATACGATTCAAGGAAGCTGACTTATCCGAATGTAATCTGGAAAAGACAGATTTGCGGGAAGCGGATCTTACCCGGGTAAGGCTGCACCGGGCGCAGCTTCAAGGAACGGATCTGCGTGGTGCGAAGATGGATGGTGTGAATTTCAAAGATTTGAATATCACCGGAGCCAGGCTCGATATCCAGCAGGCGGTAGCCGTGGCCCGATCCTATCGAGCCAAGGTGGAAGAGTAAAAAGCACGGAGATTCGCAGGAGCTGGCGGCTTGCCCCGGGATATCCCCATGCTGGTTTAGGTTGAAAGTGATGTAGCTGTCGGGACTAGGATTTGGGTTCCTGATCTTTATCGGAAGCGGGCAGCAGTGGGATCGCTGCTTCCAGGTTCCGGCCGGGCAATAGTTCAATTCCCGCAGGGTCTAAAGGCTGCTGCGGTACGGTCCAATTGCGGGCAATATCCGCCGAAGCCTGCTGCTCCAGCAAACGCTTGGCTACTTCATAGCACTGTTCGACATGCCGATTGCCAATGGTGCGCATCGCGGTAAAGCCAATCGCGGCAGCCAGTCCTTGCCCCAGTAAGGGCACAAATTTGCTAACCTGCTTGGTGGCGATGCGAACGCCCATCTTTTGCAAAATTTGCACGATCACCTCGCGGGTAATGATTCGACCGATCAGCTTGCTACCGATCGAGGTGATAAAGCCATACACCATGGATTTTGTTTCCGCATCCAGACCGTTTAACTGTTTTTCGGATAATCCGAATTTCCCGTTAATGGCAGGCAGCAACTGCATCAGAATGCCAACATCGGCCAGAACGTCAGCCCCTGGAACTGGAACCAATACTGCTCCGCCCGAAGCCGCAGCCCTTTTCGTCACCATGGATCTGCACTCCTTGCGAATTTGCTCCAACTCTTCTATTGTTCGGGCTGTCATATGCATCTCTCCTTAGTACGCTTCCGAATAAACTCATGCTTCTACTCTGTTATTACACACATTTGTACCTTTCTTAAGCACGAAGTAAACAAAAAAATCCCTGCTCCAGCGGCAGAACCTGAGGATCAGGACCGGGACCGGACAGGGAAATGGGTACTTTATATGTTGAACTGACCCGAGAGGGGAAGGATTGTATGGTGGGGACCAAGGGGGCATTAGTTTCTCTTCTTTCTTTGCTGGGCAAGGACTACATAATGATCCAGACGCTGACTTAGCTCTACTATGGAGGGGTCGGTAAAGGCGGCATGCTGTGCCTTTGTAATAAGCTCTCTGCGCAATTCTTCAATGATGGCAAGCAAACCATCCCCGGATGCATTCAGATTGGATACCATAGGCTGCACCTACTTCCCTGCTGCTCGTAAGAGTATAAAAGCAATTGCATAAAAATTGAATTATACATTAATGGTAAATATAGGGCTTTTTTTCTTGATGTAAAGTAGTATAGCACATTTACTCCCGTGAAGCGATCAGTCATAATGAAAGATGATTGCCGATGAGAACATGCCTGTTACGCGGGGATAGAGGAAGGAAGAGACAGATGAGTCAGACAAACGTTTATTTTAATCATGATGGTGGAGTGGATGATCTGGTATCCCTGTTTATGCTGCTTCAGATGGAGCAAGTTCATTTGACGGGAGTATCAGTTATTCCAGCAGACGGTTACCTGGAGCCTGCGACGGATGCCAGCCGTAAAATTATTGATCGTTTTGGTAAAAATAAAGGATCTGTGGAAGTTGCGAAGTCTAATTCACGCGGTAAAAATCCATTTCCTGCTGCTTGGCGTTTACATTCCTTCTATGTAGATGCACTACCTGTACTGAATGAATCGGGACAAATGGAAGCGCCGCTTTCCGCTCTGCCGGCTCATCAGCATCTGATCGAAAAGGTACGTGGAGCCGAAGGCAAAACACTGCTCCTGTTCACTGGACCGCTGACCGATCTGGCACGCGCGCTGGATGAAGCACCGGATATTGAAGCGAAAATTGACAAGCTGGTATGGATGGGCGGTACCTTTGAAAAAGGTAATGTAGAGGAGCCTGAGCATGACGGCACAGCAGAATGGAATGTGTTCTGGGACCCGGAAGCAGCATATCGGGTATGGCAAAGCGGCATTACCATTGATCTGGTGGCACTGGAAAGCACAAGCAAAGTGCCATTAACGCCAGCCGTACGCAATCGTTGGGCTGCCGAGCGCTGCTATGAGGGCGTGGATTTCCTGGGCAACTGCTACGCAGGGTGTCCGCCGCTCGTCTACAGCGAGACGAACTCGACCTACTACCTGTGGGATGTGCTGACCACCGCATCGGTGGGACGTCCGGATATTGTAAAGAAAAAGACGGTACATTGCAGCGTCATCGCAGATGGTCCAAGTCAGGGCAGAACCGTGGAACAGGCGGAAGGCCGCCCTGTTAATCTGGTATATGACACGGATCCGGAAGCCTTTTTTACGTACATGGCGGATTTGGCCAAGCTGGCTGCTCCCAAGCGTTATTAGGTGACATGACTACCTATTAGCAAACATCCATGACATGAAAACCCGCGACGATATTCGTCACGGGTTTTTGTTACCCTTTTTAGGCCATGTATGAGTAGAATCCAGCCTCTGCTTTAAGCAAATTCCTGATATGTTTTTCAATGTCAGATGGAGCGTAATCTCAGTCCCGCTACCGGGCTTTCTACTCCAATTTACCTATTCGCTTGCGCAAACCTTCATTAAATAGGTCTGATACGGTCGTTTCTTCGAGAGTATTTGGCTAATTATTACGCATTTATGAAGTGAAATAATTATTTTCATTCATTTTCATAAATCCATATGTATTCTCACGATATGAAAATAGTGTAATAAAATAGGAGAATAGAACCAGTAATATCATGTAAATATTCTATATAGTAGGTTCAGAGGTGGGATTATGAATAGACTGGAAGCCCTAGAACACTTCCATAAGACCTATGTGAAAGATGTGCTGAGCCAGAAATTACACCAAGTAGCGTCTTTGTATGAGCAAAGAAAACAAGAGTTAATGTTATCCTTCATTCAATCCTTTCAGCGGACTTGCCTGCAAGCCAGTCATATAGACACGGCAAAAGCAAGGATCGGATACATTACCTATTCAATGAGGCGTACATACCTGGTGGATCGCAACTATAACTATGTCATCGAAGCCTACGACAAAAGCTGATTCTTCGATCCCCAGCCATGTCAGGGATTCTATGATGCAGGATGGGCCTTTAGCTTTCTGGGAGAACTGGAGGATGAATTGAACCAACTTCGAAAACCCTATATGAATAAAATTATTGAGCCTGATGTCGAGCGTTTCGTACTTCAAGCTGCGGAACAATTCCATGCTTACATTGTGAAGCTGGCTAAGGATGCTATTCCATTGGCTATACAAACACCGGAATTCAGGGCTTTGAGGTGCGAAGATGATTTGGAAGTAAGAATAGGGGAGTATAAAGGAATCAGTGAGGCGGTGTATTCAGCAGCATATGGAATATTACATGATTCAACAGGATAACCGTATTACAGAGTATATGCATTCCGAAGAGATGAATCGTAGGCAGCTCTTGGAGTGGGCAGCCAGCGCGGAGGATTCCATTTTACAATTTTATGTTTCAGGTGATGCAGACTATATCGATTTTATTGAGCATCCGGTATCCATAGTTTCAGAGCAGTTAAAGGAAATCTTTGATATATATCAAGCCGGATTAAGCTGGAAGTTGGTAGTTTTTGCCGATATTCAGCGGATGCAGCAAACGAGGTATTGGCTGGCTAGTCCGCCTAGCCTTACGTGTTTATCATCACGTAGTGAATATCATAGAGACGGTACACTGAGGAAAATCATTTTAGATGAATATGCAGTGGAGAATCATAAGATATTCAGGATTCAGAATGCCAATCATCATATCATTGTGGATCTTGATGTGGCTGAATGTATTTTAAAGTTCAACTTGGCAGGCTTGAAATTACAAAAGGTCGATACAGAGGGGCCATCTACAAAGGAGAGTCCAAGAATGAGTGAGAGCTATGTAGTGGATGGAGCACAGATACAGTGTAACTATGGAAGTCATTCAGGAAGATTTAGTGTTTCAGCTAACAGGGGGATTAGCATTGGTGATAAATTACAGGGGAATATTCAAGATTTTCACCCACAGACTCATATCCCTTCATTCGGAGTGTGCCGCAGTATGCATAATCCTGCAGTTTCTTCTGCTAACAAAGGTAATTCCGGAAAAATCATTCCGCAGCCCTGCAAACCGAGCGTATCTATGCCTTGGTTGAATGGAAAGAAGGATGTATACGTAGATCAATCTCCGGCTCTTATGAGCTGCTCCACAAATTTATGCATGTGGTGTGGAAAAATTTCATTCACGACAGACGGGCAGGAATAGCTACAGATTGCAGGAAGCTACATCATGGAAAGACAAATGGAGGGAGTAAGATGGGACTGGCAGGAACTGTGCTGACGTATGGAAATATTAGAGTGAATGCACCGTATGAAATTGTCCGGCTGCTGGACTTTGAATTGACGCAGAAGGTGAATGAGCACGGCAAGGTGTACATCACTGCTCTCATACCGGATGAGGATCATGCTAAGTATGATGGTTTAGCACATGATGAGGATGTGCTGGAGGTATATGAGACGGATGAAGATCGAGGGACGGTTAGTATTTTTAAAGGAATAGTCACCAATATTAGCATTGGATTCAAAAATGGCGTATATCACATGTACATAGAGGCTGCCTCTTTTACATATTTGATGGATCAACAACGAAAAAATCGTTCGTTTCAAAACAGCAGCTTGACGTATTACCAATTGTTCCGCGAACTCATAGATGCTTATCCACACGGGGATTTTATTGACATGACTGACAGCGATAAAAAGCTGGACGGCTTTACTATTCAGTATGGGGAGAGTGATTGGGAGTTTCTAAAAAGAATGGCCTCTCATCTGCAAACTGGACTGATTGCCGAGATTACATCCATGTTCCCGAGACTATGGTTAGGCACCTCAAAAGAACAGGTGAAAGGTGAACTGCGTAGCATTAACTTTTCCCTCCAAAAAACAAAGTCAGGTCCCCAGTATACATATGCTGAAGTGGAGGATACGAAACGTTTTGAACTTGGAGATGTCGTCGTGTTTCAACGAAAGCATTGGGTTATCGATCAAATTCATGCAGAGATGAAGCAAGGTATCATGACATACGACTATACTCTCGTTCCGGAAGCAGGCATTCCGAGGGAGGTTATATATAATCACCTCATACAAGGTGCCTCCATTGAAGGGAAAGTAATTGATTTAGATGGTGAAGGAGAGTCGGTTAAACTTCACTTGTCCGTGGATTCTTTGCAGTCCAAAGCTGGGGGTTGCTGGTTTTCTTACCCCACCTTGTATACCGGTGGTGGAATCGGTTGGCACTGCATGCCCGAGCTTGGGGATCATGTCCATTTATATTTTCCGTCCAACAAAGAGCAGGAAGCTCGCGTGGTTCAATCTCTCCGTAAGAGAGACTACAAAGGAGATGAAATCAGCAAGCCAGCAAGAAAGCTGTTCCATACCAAAACTCAAAAAGTGGCGAGATTCGATGATAAAGAAGTAGCTCTCTCCACCCAGAAAGAAAAGATACTTGTACGCTTAAATCCTGCATCCGGTATTCACGTGTATAGTCATCATGACATTACCTTTCAAGCAGATACAGACTTGGTGCTTCACGGCAAAAAGGTACAGATGACTGCTACTCGCGAAATATCTCTGACTTGCAAGACCAGCTACATCAGAACCGATGGAACGCTTCATATCAAGGCTGGTAAGTTCATGAAAAATCAGGTGCCTGATGCGGAACTGAAGGCCTATAAATCCCTGATTCATGAATTGAAGGGCAAGGGATATCCGCAATGGGTGCAAGATTTGCTGCTTCAATTTAAAAAGGACTATTACAAAGCCGTGGCAGCAGGTGACAAAAAGGTGCTAAGGAAGCAGCAGCCAAGGCCAAGCAATTGCGCCAGCAGGTGGCAGAAATAGATCGTATGCCTGCCTGGGCAAGAGCGCAAATGCATGAATACACGTCCCAGTGGTGGGAAGCGTACGGCGCAAATGACAAGGCCAAGCAAAAGCAGATGCATCTTTTCGCGAACCAACTGCGTGACAATGTGCTAATCAACGAGCTGATTCGTGGGCATTCTGCCAACTCCTATCTCGATGCGAACCGGTTGGAGGAGCTGTCTGGACAGTACGCAGATGCGGCTCATAAGCTGACCGTTGCTGATCAAAAGGCCATAGCCAAGGAAGCAGCCGCTCTGCGGAGTAAGTATGGCGTGAACAGCCTGCTTGCCAGAGAGAATTTGAACAAGCTTGCCAAGAAGTATCCAGACAGCTTCTCGTACAGGCTGCCAACTACAGGCGATTGGGATAAGGAGCTTAACGCGGCACTGCATGATTTTGCGAAAAAGTACGGTCTGGACAATAAGGGCTATGGTCGTGATGTGCTCGCCGTATACCTGCATCAAGTAGCCAACGGCATTCTTCCATGGCCTAAGGTTAATAAGGCTGCAACGCCGACTGTTCCAACAACGAAAACGGAACCGGGCAAGAAGACGCCGACTACCCCTGAAAAGCCAACGAAAGAAGAAACGAAGCCATTAAATCCTGAGGATTATAAAGATGGATTGGTAGCGGTGAAAAAGATTGAAAATTATATAAGTAATAAAGGAATAAAAGGTAATCAAGCTCAAGCTCTGTATAGAATAAATGATTACACCAATAACAGTATTATTCAAAAGAAACTGTCTTCGAACCGTAAAGCACCACTCGTGTTTTTCTTTGAAGGAGACGGCTCATATAGTTATAAACAAGAAGATCACCCGGAAGGTCGATATGGAGCTATGGCAATTGTGGTGATAGACGGCGAAATTAAGTATACAAGCAAAAACGCCAGCACACTTCCTGATTATGAGAGCAAGGATAAAACTGTTAAAGATGGAGTGTATGAGTTTGTAGGGGGGTTGCATCGGGGCTCTTATCCTGCTTTGCGTATTCGGGATGGTGCAGCAGTTCCAGCAACCAAAGGAAGCCAAAAAAAGGATACCACAGCAGAAGGCGTAAATATACACAAGGGCTACAATAATGATACTAAAGGTAGGCCGACTTCAACAGCTTGTATTACAGTCCATAAAGACGAGTATGTAAGATTTTTGAGTTCAGTAGGTGTGGTGAAGAATTCATTGGATGAAAGACCTAATCCTGTAAAAGGGCTAGCTATTCTTGATCGGAAGGATAGATCAAAGTGAAGATGATCAGAAACATATTAATCATTCTTTTTTTAATCGTGTTGTCAGCATGTAATGCTTCTCAAAAAGCCCCTACTTCCTTTTCTTCGAAAACGGTGGATATGGCTTCAGAAGTGGTGGAATCATCTAATAAAAATAATAAAACGGAGCTTGTTAAAGAGAATAGCAAGAAAGAATGGGCTTTAACAGTAGAAGAAGGCACAGAAGATCCAGCAGAATTTTTGGTTCAGCTGGAAGGGTCAAAAGTTGAACGGTTCTTAAGTGCCGAGAAACTGATTAGTCTCCTACAGTCGAAGGAGGATAAAGAGAAATATCGAGATTCTTATGTAGATGTAGGGAGAATCCAAGAAGATGGGAGTCAAATCGCATTCGTATTAGATTTATTTAAAGAAGCGAGATTAATAATACAAATTTATGATTTGGATTCGGGTAAAAAAGTAAATGAATTTATGCTGCCTTATAACCACCCAGTAATTTCTTCTGATTTAACGAAGTATTTATATGAGGATAAAGATAAAGCGTATATATATGACCCGTCAACTAATCAATCAACAGCTATTCAATTAGATGGAGATTCTATAGATGTAGATGACATTCATCAAGGAAAATTTTCTCCAGACAGTACCCAGTTTTGTTTTACTGACAGCCAGCAGAATATTGTCGTATTTGATGTATCAACTCATAAAATCATTAAGAAAATCCATATAGATTCTGGTATGGCGATAGTCAACCAATGGATTCAGAAAGATAAAATAATCTATTCTATTGACTCCATGTCTGTAAATAAAACGTACTTGTTAAATTTAAATAATGGAGAGGAGCACCTTTTAGGCAAAGGGATGGAACGACCTTTAATGTCTCGTGATGGGTCGGAGTTATGGTTTGAGAAGTTAGACTCACCGTCTAATTATAAACTAAATATAAATACAGGTTTGGAAAGTAAAGCCGCATCTATCACTACAATTAATGGGAATACGGCAACACCTGTGCAGTGGTTTTATACTGCTAATGATTTTTCTAAATATGATAGTGAAATAAAAGTGCATCAAATTAAAGCTTCATCCACTCTGCCAAGTAAAGGCACGCAGACTTATGATGCCAAAAATCTGGTGGATGGAGATACATCTACTGCATGGTGTGAAGGTGTGAAAGGCAACGGGGAAGGGGAAACTATACTGTTAGATCTGGGATCATCACAGAAGGTAAAGGGTATCGAAGTGATTAACGGATATGCTAAATCTGAAAAAAGTTATCGGGAGAACAACAGAGTTCAAAAACTAAAACTGGAATTCTCAGATGGTTCCTCTCTAGAAATGAATGATTTTAACACACGTAAGAAATTTAAAGAGCCTATTAATACCTCATTTATTAAACTTACTATTTTATCAGTTGAACGTGGAACGAAATATCAGGATACATGTATATCCGATGTACGGCTTTTCTAGCATTTTTAAAAGAAGGAGATAGCCTATGAAGTGGAAAGAGCCAACGTTTGGTGCAACACCTATGTTGAAAGCTTTAACAACAGCTAATGCGCACAGGAAGGCGAAGGCATTTGATTTGGTGGCAGAACAGAAAAAACAAAAACTGAATTATCCTGACTGGGCCCAGTCGTGGATGCGTAAATACAAAGAGGATTGGTATATCGCTCAAGCAAACGGTGACGAGGTCGGCATGCGTAAAGCACAAAAGCTGGCGGAAGGACTTCGAAGCAAGCTCCGAGAAATGGCGACATTCCCCAAGTGGGCCCAAGAGCAAATGCAAAAAGAAACAATCCGCTGGATGGCTGCTGAGGCAAGCGGGAATATCAGGGAAAAGTTAGCTGCTGAGAAAGCGGGGCGAGCCATTCGCGAGAAGCTGGGTCTGATCGATACGAGCACTAAAGAACCACCAAAAGAACCAGTTACCAACGAATCGAAGGATGAACCTACAAAAAATGTAAAGACCCCGGCTGGAAAATGGATACCTGCTGAATTCCAGTATAATGGTAACTCTAAAGCAGAGAAACTTTTCAAAAAGTATTCATTAAAATTCACAAAATTAAAATGGAATCAGGAAAAGCTGCATAGTTTGTGGGAAGCTACAAAAAAGATACAAGAAGCATATGATATTCAGATTGATCCACGGCTTTTGTTAGCTATTATTATTCAGGAAGGAACAGGAAGCTTCAATACTAGCAGTTCAAATCGAGCAGCAGATGGACAGCATGGTGCTGAAACTGATTATGCCAAAGATTTAATGAAAGCCAACAGTTTAATATTCGGAAAACTACTGGGATATATTTACTATGGCGAGGATTTTAGAAAAGCCGTAGCTAAAAATAATAAATTACCTGGAATCACTTGTAAAGGAAATTTATTTCAATATTGCAACTGGAAAACCCCAATCGTCAGAATGAACCGAAAAGTAGTAGAACTCGGTCCATATGCTGGAAATGGCACGTGGGGAACGAGTGTAGAGAAACTATATAATAAACTTAGTAATAATGAAGCCAATAATTATGAACTGTATATATCAAGCATTAATAAAAGTACGGCTCAAGAAATTGTCAGATCGGAAGGTATAAAGCTACCTGTTTATACATTTAAGGCTCAACGCAATGCGCAAGATTCGAGAGGCGTTTCTAATGGAGAATGGACAGTAACAGGCAACTGATAGTTTTTGAAATGAGGAAAAGAAATGCGCAAGCTAATTGTAATATTTATAATCATTTTCTGGCTAGCAGCGTGTAGCTCTGCAGTTGTTAAAACCGACAATCATGAAGCACCCACTCAAGCTAAGTCAAGACAGGAAATAGCTGAGAATATTGCACCTGTTGGTCCGAAGCCCCTTCAGGAAGAGGACTTTGAAATTTCATATCGATTACACAAAATTGATAAAAAAACAGATATTAAAGAACTTATTCATAAGTGGGGTTATGGTGAGGGGTACGATAGTTCCAATAAAGGATATATTAGTGGGAACGGGACTTACAGAAGGTGGAACTTATCTTATCCTAACTATGAGGATCCAGAAATAAGATTTGTAGTCTTATCTAAGATTGAGCTTGAAGGTGAGGAACTGGTGGATGGTGAAAGCTATCTTGTAGGTGTGAGCTTGGAAAATTCCAAGCTTAAAACGAAAAGAGGATTGAAGACTGGTGATACACTTGGCAAAGTACTGCAGCTCTACGGCCAACCGAGTATCATAACAAATGGGAGTCTGCTCTACTCCAAAAACGGCTTGCATTTGAGGGTTCAGTGGGATACTAAAACGGAAAAAGTAAATAATATTTTCATTGAATATAACATGGAGAAATCCATAAAACAGCAACGCAGCGCTGATTATGTAGATGAAGATGCTCAACCCGACCCTGATCTGGAACCATATACTATACAAAAAGAACAATCTTTTATTACTACTCTTAATGGATGGGGAAAAGTAAAGTTTATATCCACTTTAAAAGATGAGGATACAAATGATCTGATACAAGCAAAGTTTTTTTTGGAAGTTAACAGCCAAAAGTATGCGGATAACAAGATTTTATACGAGTTCCCCGAATTTTATGGTAACAACGGTAGGATGATTGACAGGATTAAAGCAGTAAGCTTTAAGGATTTAAATCAGGATGGGCGTACTGATATTGTCATAATTGCAGATTATATCACAGGGATTAATGCACACGGAGTAGAAACGCTTCCTGTCGCGGGGATTTACTTTCAGAAAAAGGACAATACGTACACTACCCTACCTGAATTGGATAAGAATATCAATCAAACAGGCCACAATCGAACGCTTCAAAATATCATTCAATACGTAAGCAAACAACGTATAAACGTGGAATGAATAATGTAAGAGGGGAGTTTTTTGAAATCAACTTTATAAAACAAAATAGAATACTATTTTTAATATTGTTATTTAGCCTGCTATTGAATGGATGTTCGGAAAAACACACGAACGAGAAGCAACAGGTAGCTGAGCCCATCAAACCTAGCACTCAAGTGATAGAGCAAAAAGCTGTGACTGAACCAGAGCCTGCTGCTCAAGAACAAGATCGAAATAGCAATATTGTTACTCCAATAAATAAAAGAAGTAGTGCTCGCGCTACAGATTCTGACACATTGGATCAGTTTATAAAGAAAATTCAACCCAAGGATGAGCATCTTCAAAAAATATTAAAAGAAGATTTGGACCGTGATGGAAAGCCGGAATACGTGCTTGCTTTTGGGCTGGAAAAAGAGGAAATTGACAGCATATTTGTAATCCGGGAGGATGCTGGTTATCACATCATTGATAAATTAGAGGACCCAGTTATGGTTGTGCATCTTAATAAAGATGTGAAGATCATGAAGTTGGATCAAACAGAACAAAAATTTATCGTGGTATATTCCACTAGCGAAGTGGATGATGCAAAAGGACTCTCTATATTTGCTTTGGACGATAACCAAATTAACAACGTGAATTACAATTATCCAGAAGCAACAGGGCAAGGAAGCAGGAAGCTAGAGGACATTAATAAAGATGGTGTTTTTGAGGATGTGAGTTACTACCGTTTTCAGGATACTCAACAACATACAATAATGACTTATCAGAAATTTGATAGGACTGGACCAGAAAAATCAAAAGTACTATATGAGAACAAAAATAAAAAGTTTGTATACCCCACGATTCCTAAAGATATTATTCAAAATTATTTAGAGGATCATTATCTTATGAATCGCTTCTTGATACACTTGCCTGAAATGGCGGAATTCACAGCTTTGTCAGCAAGCCCAAAAAATAATTTTGAAGATATCATAGATTTTTCCGCTATGGACTATACCGGATTAGAGCTAGATATAAAAGAGATTGCTAATGAGGGTAACCAGAAGACGTTTTTAGTAAGAAGTAATTCAGAAGAAACAAACGAAGGACTTGTGTTTACATTAGAAAAGCAGTCGGGCAAGTGGAAGATTATGAATATAGAGATAAACGATAAATTGTAGAGAGCGTGATATCCAGCATGAATCACTTCAAGGGCGGTCGTATATGTTGCGTCCTGTTATTGTTATTTTCCTTCGTGGTACTGAGCGGATGTACGAAGGAGAATAGTTCTTTAAAAGTAGAAGCAGATCGTGTACCTCGTCTCCAAAATAAAGCTGAAGCGATTGCCTATTCGAATAAGCTGGATGCGTTAGTACAAACACTCCGGATCGTCGACGATGAGGAGGTGGACACTGATGTCAGAGAAAGTAAGCTTCAGGACTTCACACAGGATCTTAATTTGTTGCTAAACGAACCAGAAAGTGTAGAGATGAAGGACGGAGAATTTGCAAAAAAGTTTGATAACAAACTTACTTTGTTGTCGAAATCGTTTCGATTAAAAAATGAGCAGCTAAATGTGAGGATCGTGAATTTTAGAGCATCTAATACGCTAACAGGTACGATCGGAGGTAAATATACATTTGTTCAGTGGTGGAGTGCGAAGCAGCTTGTGCACGCCCAGATGCTTAACGATGATGGGCCAGAATTAACTACGGATTTTGTGGTTCGAGATTCAGACCACGGAATACAGTTGTTGTTAGGGGGACATGTTTCAATATATCATCCATATCCCGTATTTGTTGCTTTGTGGGAGTTGTCTGGGCAAAAGTGGACGCAGAAAAAAATAGTAATAGATAAGGTGACGCTCTCGGATTTGTGGTATTTGAACAAGGATGTGAATGAGCCTATTATTTTCGAGAATCGACAACATGATAGCATGAGTATCGAAGTTTTAGACCACGGCGATGGTTTCTTAATAAACAGGGATGATTCTGAACAGAACATAATCATTGAGTTCTCTAAAAGTGGAGAAGTCCGTATTGATTCTGAACATAGCATCACCTCAAATACTCATATTGAACAGCAAAATTATAAACTTATTCAAGCGAAATATTCGGAAAATGGGATCTTGATTAAATATCCTCAAATTACAAAACTCAAGGATACTGTAAAGCAAAAATCTTTAAACCAAATTCTTAAGACCGAAGCTTTAAAAGGATTACGTGAATATGCCGATTCCGATACTGAGGTTCATGTCGAAATTGATTTTGAAATTAAACGGCAAAGTGAGCGGTTCTTGAGTGTTCAATATACGGG
Source organism: Paenibacillus sp. 23TSA30-6 (assembly GCF_014858585.1). Lineage (NCBI taxonomy): Bacteria > Bacillati > Bacillota > Bacilli > Caryophanales > Paenibacillaceae > Paenibacillus > Paenibacillus sp. 23TSA30-6. Next base: position 94,833 of record NZ_SLTL01000015.1, read on the forward strand.
TATTCGTTATGTGAAAGATGCAGCCTATCCTAATCATATTTTTTATACGAGCAACTTGGATATGAAGCAGGCTTCAAGATTAAGATTAAGTGATCTGGTAAAGATCGAAAAACCTTTTTTAGAGCTTTTAAAAAGCGGGAAATTCTCAGCTATAGAGCCAGAACAAAAAGACTTACTCGGTAATTTTACACAAGATGATTTAATTCAGTGGTTAACAAGTGTAGACTTACTAAAAGGTTCAGCTGAGGAGTCAGGATTAGATACGTTTAGTTATCTCACAAGTGATTCATTAGGAGTTAGTATACCCGTGGCTCATGCAGTAGGGGATCATGCAGAGTATGAAATTCGTCTTGCACAAATTCCAAATGATATGAAGCGAAATAAGGAATTATGGCAAGAACTAAGCCCTGTTGTTGATCAGCCAGCTACCGTTGTAAATGAAGGTAAATTGGATACCGACCAGTATGAAGTCGAAGAGTCGCAGTCTTTTCAAACTACTCTTGAAGGCTTTGGGAAAGTACGGTTTGTATCCACATATGGATATCCGGAAGGTCTTCGTAAATTCTTTTTCTTTCTATTAGATGATCAAGGACATATTTTATATCGATTCCCAGAGTTCTACGGGAACCATGAGTGGGTAGCGCGTTATGGAGGCGTAGAAGCGGTGGCCTTCAAGGATGTAAATAGGGATGGGTTGAAGGATGTTATCATCATTGCCAATGTTGATAACGGGATTCATGGACCTGGTAGAGTTGATGAATTCCCTATGGCAGGCATTTATTTTCAGAAGAAAAATAAAACCTTTACCACAATTCCTGCACTGGATCAGGCTCTCAACGATCAGGGGCATAATCAAACCATTAAAGATGTCATTCAATACGTAAGCAAACAACGGATGGACGTAAACTAGCTGACAAAAGGAGCAGATACATGGGATATCCAATCATAAAGTATAACGGAACTGTTCTATCTCTTAAAAATCCGAAAGTTAAAGTTGTACAGAAAATGAATGAGCATGTGAAAGTCTTTTTAACGGGTGTGTTAACCGGCACTCAAATGGAAGAGTATACGGATCATATGGAGGCAGGAGCTAAGTTGGTTGTTTCTTACCTGAATGATGATCAGAAACAGATTGTGTTGTTCCGGGGATTAGTCACGCAGTTCAGAATCAAGTTGGTGTCCAATGTAGCTTATTTAGTCGCCGAAGCCCTATCCTATACTAGCCAGCTGGATGAAGTGCCTCATAGACAATCCTTTCAAAATGTAAAAATGAGGCTACAGGCTTTGCTTGAACATGTCCTCAAATCATATCCTAAAGCCAATTGTACCAGTCGCTTAAAGGATCAGCTTTTACAGGAATTTACGATGCAATTCGATGAGACGGACTGGTCGTTTCTGAAACGTATAGCGTCTCGGCTTGGTTGGGGACTGATACCTGATTCGATAGGAGAGAACCCTCAGTTTTATTTTGGATTACCTGATGGTGTCCATAAAGGTGAGCTGAAACAGTATAACTACTCCATGACCAGAAAAACCAAACCAGGGGCAAGCAAAGACGACAATCTTTTGTATTTTAAAGTGCAAACAACGGAGGCAAAAGATGTCCTCCTACAAATTGGGGCTGAGGTTAAATTCAAAGGGAAGTCTTTATACGTCTTGCAGTCTGTTGCGTTTATACGGCATAGTGCCTTGTGGCATGAATATGTGCTAACTACCTCTGATGGAATGAAGCAGGAATTGATCCTAAACGAGAACATTCGGGGCATGTCATTGAAGTCGAAGGTGATTGGAATTGAAGAGGATCATGTGAAGGTGTTTTTTTATGAAATGGATAAGGTCAAGCCGAACGTTAAGGAAACCTTTGCTTTTCCAACTGCTACATTTTATACATCGGAAGGGAATACGGGATGGTACTGCATGCCGGAGCTTTTTGACTTTGTAGATATCTACTTTCCGACCCATAACGAAAAAGACGCTATTGTAACCCACTCGATCCGAAAGAGATCTAAAGGGGGAGACTTTATTAAGGACCCGTCAACGAAAATATTTATGACCAAGTACCGCAAAGCTATTATATTTGAGAAAAATGAAATTTTAATCACGGGGAATGACGATGAAGTGGTGATTCGACTGCTGGATAACCATGGAATCGAACTGCGGAGTAAAAAGGACATCCGTGTTAAGGCTGACGGCAACTTAGTATTCAATGCGGGTAACACAATACAAGTCACAGCGAAGGATGCCATCGGTTTAAAATGTAAAACGAGTCTGGTAGAAATGGATGGTAACATCAAAATGACCGGAGAAAAGATAAAGACGCAATAACTAAATCCATTGTGAGAGGGTAAAAAGTATGGCTAAAGTAACTACTTGAGCAATCGTGAATGAGAAACCCCCTACCCAAGAAGATATGATCCAAGAATGGAAACGTAAAATAAGCAAAGGTGAATATCCTTTTATTCATGTAACTAAGCATTAAGTGAAGAGTATTAAATATGTTTAGCGACAAGTAAATAAGGCTCCTAAGGAGCCTTATTTGAGTTTGATGATCTATACCCTTTTAGCACTGTTATGTAGCCGTAAAGGTGAATTTTATTAACTACATTTGTCATTGCATACTCTTTAGTACAACAAATTTAAAATGGTGTTCATCTATACAATTTTCCCCTAACATACAGTTACAAAGACCTATTCTACATAACTATGTACTATGACCAGATATACTGTATCCAATGACTTTATACTTATTTTTCCTCTCGGCTATATCGCTCGCAAAAAGGATGCACTATAATTATACTACTTCTTAATTTGGGAAAAATTAGACTTTAACATAGATTACAAATATGTTGAAAGTGAAATGCTCGATAAGTATCCCTTCTCAGGAAGAAGGGGTCTTGTATTTGGGAACTTCACTGTCGATAAACCAATCTGGCCCAGAGACGTCGATCACTTCTTTGGTTTTATAATTATAGTAGATGGTAATTTTGTTGTCTTCGTGGCCTTTAATGTACCCATACAGATAGAGCCTGGAGTGGACAGCAGGATCATCCACAGCATAATCCTTTAATATGAAATCGGCATTATAGTGTTCTTTAATAAAGTCCACGCCGATGGGAGTGGCGACGTCTACTAATTCTTGTTTCTCTTTGTCGGACAAGTTGGAACAACCTCCTAAATACATAACAATTAAAATAAGTGCCAGAATCAGTGGGATTTTTCTGTTCAAGTTACAATTCTCCTTTTCTGGTAATCACCTTTTTCATAACTCTATAATATATTTACACAATAGACAAGGTGGGAATAACTTGACCTACATTAACGATAAAACATACTGGACCATTGCGGATAAAGTTTATGACCGAGAGTTGACTGCCAAAGATTCTAAAAGCAGAATTCTTCCTGACTGGAAGATTGTTGAGCCTGAAGGAGCTAAGCTGCATGATACGAACGGTTCTGGATTCGATGCGACTGTATTCCTTAACGAGAAGACCAATCAGGTGATCATCGGTTATAGGGGTACAGAACCTCCAGATCGCCCCAAATGGAGCGTGGCGATGGACTGGGGAACGGATATCAGCGATGTCGTCGGAGGGCGCGCGAAAACGTTGGAAGAAGTCCATCAATATTATGAAAATAATAAGGCAGAGGTGGTTAAACTCCCACCACAAGTGCAAAGTGCATTTCTTCAATATGAGGAAAAGTATCAGAATAATCAATTTACACAAGCTGAGAATCTATATGATGTCGTAAAAAAACAGTATCCCTCTGCTGAAATAACGACCACAGGCCATTCTCTAGGAGGAGCGGAGGCAGAATATGTGGCGGTGCGGAACGGACTGACATCAGTCGCTTATAATCCACCAAGTATTGTACATCTGTTACCGGATGATCTTCAAAAGAAGGTGGAAAATGGCGATTTTCGAAAGACGAATGTCGCTTATGTCAATCCGAAAGATACTATCGGTTCGGGAGCTAATGATGCACAGCCACATGTGGGTACAACCTACTTTATAGACAATGATTATAAGACGGCTAATAAAGCCAAAATCACTATTCCTGTTTCATTACCAGTCGAAAGAGAAAATAAGTGGGCTAACTTTTTTGGGGGGCCCAAATGGTCTCCCATTGTGTATGTCCCGATCACGTTGCCTATGATGCAGCAAGATCCTATTACAAAGTTCTATAATTCGGTAATGGGAGAAGCAACACATAGCATGGATCATTTCACATTTGATGAAAACGGCAATATAATCAATCCACTGTACACGATGGACGGTCAATTGGTGGAAGGCAATCCACGGGTGCAGGCGTACGAGCAAATGCTGGCTGCCCGAGCAGAACTCAAGGAAGTCATGGGCGATCTGGTTGAACGCTACGGTGGACAAATGGGTGCTTTCGGGCAGTTTGCTGCTACTGCACTGGGAGTGAATATCCTGGGAGTAGGACAACAGCATGGTCGCTCCAATGGCGGTGCATATTTTGTGGGCAACAAAAATGGAGGCACAATTCAATTAACAACCGAAGAGCTAAAGCATGCGGCTAATCAGATGCGTTCCAGCTTGCACGGATTTTCTAGTGATACCCGTGCATCCATTCAGTTATTTCAGGCTCATATCGGAACAAGTGAAAGTCAGTCTTTGACCCCGCTTGCGCATAGTGCAACGGCAACACTGGATCGGATCAATCGCTGGTATCAGGAATCGATTACAGAGATAGCAGAGTATATAGATCGCAAGGGCCAGGAATTTACGATGGTGGATCAATAAAAAGAGCAGCTGGAAGAACACAACGGGAGGCAAAAGAGATGAGTAGAATATCTTTGAGCCTGGGGGATCTGCGTAGGGCTGTACAGCAGTGCGAGCAGCTAAAGCAAAGACTTCAGCATCAGGAGCAGCAGATGAGAAATATATATGGTCGTCTGCAAGACTGGAGGGGCGAATCGGCTGCTGAATTAACACGTAAAATGGAGACGTTTCTCCAAGGCACAACTGTACGAATACAGGAATTGGACGATCATAAAGAGCAGTTGAAACGTTATATTCGGAAAATGGAAGAAGCTGATCGGCGTGAGGAGAGACGCAAACGGGCTGCACAATGGTGATACAGGCGGACTGCAATAGTTAGGAGAACATCATGAAAGATCAAAATGCATTTGTCATTTTACTTATATTGAATATCGTTTATGGCTTAACGTTATTTGCCTATCCGGTCATGCTGATGGTGGTCGCATTTTCTTTCGATGCACCAACAGCTGGAGATTATCTCATCAGTTATATTTTTGCCTATGTCATAATGAGCTACCCGATAGGAGTATTTATTTCATGGAGCTGTTGGTATTTTTATCATCGTTATGCTTTTAAGAAGGCGTACATCATAGCTAACTTTATGCTGCTGTGGCCAGCTACTCTTGTAGTGTCCTCGTGGATTCAATCGGCTTTTTCTTGAAGGGGTTCCCATCTGGCCCAGTCAGCTACATAACATAAAAAAAACCGTACAATCGCTAGGGGACTCCCGCGGGGTACGGTTAAATGCGTTTAAATAAAAACTACATATATAGTAGAAGAAAAAAATATTCTCCCAGAGTGGTGACGATAACGCCTTTGTAGTCTGCTTTAATTTTCCTGCGGGGAATATAGTATCGTTCGAAAGCTTAAGGGTTAGACGAAAAAAGTGTAAAAATGTTGAAAAGCTACAAAGTTCGACATATTGTTCGCTTTTTCGCATCATATGTTATTGCATTAGGGATTTTGTTTGCTATTTATCATATATTTATGTATAATCTATCGTGTTGAAAGGTTGATTGTACGTAATATGCTGATGAGGGTGGGTTCATGACGCTGCTCGACAGTAATGAAAGCAAGAAGCGGATGTGCCAGATTTACAACGAAATTTCAAAGGAACTGTTCGGCTTCGGGACCACGCTACTGCGGGCCACCGTTGAGAACAACATTGTTACCTTTGTGGCGAAGCACCGGCGTTCTCCACGCTCGGCGGCATTGGAAGTGGAAGCCCCCGGCTTGAAGCTGGAAGTGGATTTCCGAATGTCCATGCTGTATAAGAAGAGACTTCGCGAGAAGCTGATTGAGGATATGGGGCTCGATATTGAAGCTCTGCTGCGCGACTATGATTCAGCAACGCAGTGGGCAATCACGAACATCATACTGAAGGAATCCTAATACAATTGGATATTCGGCTTTTCGCTTCGGATCTATCTGAGGGGAGAACCTGTTATAACGCGCAGCGGGATCAACTTATTCTTTGTTTACGAAGAAAAGTATTCTTGTTTTACAAGAGTACTTTTCTTTTTTGTGTTATCAGGTTCGCAGAATGAATAAATAGGGGGAGTTTCAAATGAAAAAATGGTTTAAAGGGTTCATGGCTTTGACCTTGGCATCTGTTGTGCTTGCAGGTTGCGGCAGCAATGCTACCGGAGGTCAGGAAGATGGAAAAAGCAACTCGGCTGATGGCAAGAAGAAGCTAATCATTTCCACATGGGGCTTCTCCGAAGACTTCTTTAACAAAGAAGTGTACGAGCCTTTTGAGAAGGAACATAACGTTGATATTGTAGTAGAGATTGGGAATAACGCAGAACGTTTGAACAAAATTAGTCAAGGAAGCACAGACGTCGATCTGATTTATCTGTCTGATTATTATGCTCAACAGGGGATTCAACAAGGTTTGTTTGAAAAGCTGGATCGTAGCAAGGTGCCGAACCTGAATCAAATTTATGATATTGCCAAAGCGCCGCTGGGTGAGGAATATGGCCCTGCTTATACGATTGGGCGCCTCGGTATTGCTTACAACCCGGAGCTGGTTAAAAAGAATGTGACTTCTTGGGCTGACCTGTGGGGCAGTGAGTTCAAAGGAAACGTGACTCTGCCGAACATTACGGCTACGGCTGGACCGATGGTTGTTGATGCGGCTTCCAAGGTAGCGGGTAGTAAGGAATTTAATGAGGATCAGGCATTCGGGAAACTGAAAGAGCTGAGTCCGAATATCGTTAAGTTTTATAGCAAAACCTCCGAATTCGTCAACATGTTCAGTCAGCAGGAAATCGCGGGCGGACCGATTATGGAGATGTATTTCAAAGATTTGCAAGCAGCTGTGCCTGGAGCCAAATTTGTAGCGCCGAGTGAAGGGGCTTATGCAGTAATGAACACGATCAACGTGGTTAAAGGCTCCGACCAAAAAGAACTGGCTGAGGAATTTATCAACTGGCAGCTGAGCAAGGAAGTTCAAGAGAAGTCTGCCAAGGCAAAGGTTGATTCTCCGGTGAATACGCAGGTGGTGCTGTCCGGTGCGGACACAGAAGGAATTACGTATGGTGCAGATGTGGTAAACAAGCTGACCAAGCTGGATATGAAATTCGTCAATGACCATATCAAGGAATGGACGGACCGCTGGAACCGGGAAGTTGCCCAATAATGAAAAAAGTCATATTGGATGTAGATACAGGTATTGATGATGCGTTAGGTATTTTATTAGCGGCCAAAAGCGGCCAGTTGGATGTTACAGCTATTACTACCGTGTGCGGTAATGTATCGCTTAAACAGGCAACATTGAACACATGCAAAATCCTCGACCTTTTGGATAGACCGGATATTCCGGTCTATCGGGGGGCCGATGCTCCCTTGATCCGTAAAGGATTGCATGAGCATCGTATTCATGGAGAAGACGGCATCGGCGGCGCATTGAGTGGGGTTGTCCCTGCTATTTCTGCATCCGAAGGCTTTGCGCCGGACATCATCATTGATACAGTCATGGCTCATCCGGGAGAACTGACGCTGGTTTGCACCGGGCCGCTCACGAATCTGGCGTTGGCGCTTCTGAAATGTCCGGAGTTGACGCAATACGTCAATGAGGTCATTTTTATGGGCGGTGTTATTCACGAGTGCGGCAATATTACGCCTGTAGCGGAATATAACATGTATGCTGACCCGGAAGCGGCGCGGATCGTATTTCATGCCGGATTTGGGCGCTTGATACAGGTGGGACTGGATGTAACACGGAAGGCACTGCTGACAGCGGACCATATTGCCCGTCTCACCGATCCGGCGATTCGCGGCTATGTGGCTGATAGCACCGCCATCTATACCAAGCGCTATGAGGAACGCAACGGGGTAAAAGCGTGTGCGCTTCATGATCCGCTTGCTGTAGGCGTTGCTCTGAATTCGAGTCTGGTAGAAACTTCGCCCATGTATGTCGATGTGGAAACCTCCAGTCGGATATGTGACGGACAAACGGTGGGCGATGTGCAGAATCGTCTCAATCATAGTCCAAACATGAACGTGTGTGAACAGGTGGACAGCGAGGCATTTCTGGAGCTATTTATTCAGGTGCTGAACAAGGAATAACATTTTGATAACCGCAAGGAGCTACCCATGAAGAAAACATACTTGTATTGGCTGCTGCTGCCAGGTCTGCTCTTTCTGGCGGTGTTCATGGTCATTCCGATTGTGTTGACGATCGGCTCGACCTTCGTACAGAACAGCTCATTCACCCTAGAAGGCTATCTCCATTTCTTCAAGGACCCTTATTTTCTGAAAATATTGCTGACTACGCTGGAAGTCAGTGTCGTTACGACGCTCGTATGCGTACTGCTCGGCTTCCCGACAGCTTATTATATTTCGCAAAAGGCCCCGCGCCGTAAAGGGGTTTTGCTGGCCTTGGCTATCTTTCCCTTACTGACCAGTCCGGTGGTGCGGTCATTTAGCTGGATGGTCATTTTGGGTCGTAAAGGGCTGTTGAATAATGTGCTCATCAATTTAGGACTCGTTGATGAGCCGCTGAATATTTTGTATACTCCGGCGGCAATGATTATTGGTTTGGTTCATTTGTTTCTACCACTGATGATTATTTCACTGATTGGTGTACTCGAAAATATCGACGGTGATCTTGTCCATGCGGCTCAAAGTCTCGGTGCATCACGTTTCAGTGCATTCCGTAAAATTGTGTTTCCGCTGTCTGTACCGGGTCTGATTATCGGAAGCATTCTCGTTTTCGTGGGCAGCCTGACGGCTTATACGACACCAGCACTACTTGGAGGAAAACAGCGCGTCATTGCTACATTTTTGTATCAAAATGCGATGACGCTGAATGACTGGTTTCTCGCCTCCGTTATTGCAACGATTATGATTGTCATTACATTTATCGTGGTCGGTCTCTTAAATAAGGCGGCCCATAAACTCAATCCGAAGGGGTAGGTGGATATGCGGGAGAAACATTACGGACTAGGCTTCTTTAGCCTGCTGGTCTTCATCTTTCTGCTCGGTCCGCTGTTGATCATATCGGTCACTTCTTTCGAGCCGGGCACGGTATTAAAATTTCCTCCGCAGGGTTTTTCCTTGCGCTGGTATCAAAATATTTTTGAAGTAGACCTGTTTATGTCCACGTTCAAAACGTCGATTGTCGTCTCTCTGCTGGGTAACATTTTGGCGCTGCTGATCGGCATGCCTGCCGCTTATGCGCTTAGTCGTTTTTCGTTTCACGGGAAGGATGCGCTGAATGCCTTGTTCCTCTCCCCGCTGCTCATACCGGGTATTGTGCTGGGCTTTACACTGCTGCGTTATCTGATCATTGTTTATCATTTGCCGGTATACGCAGGACTGTTGATCGGACATACGGTGATTATGCTGCCGTTCATTATAAGGGTCATTGCGTCCAGCTTGTCCAACTTTGATTTTGCGATTGAGGAAGCAGCGCTCAGCTTGGGAGCTGGACGGCTGGAAACCTTTTTCAAGGTGGTTCTGCCCAACATCCGCTCAGGTATTATTGCGGCTATCCTGATTGCCTTTCTGGAATCATTCAACAATGTCGACATTTCCGTCTTCATGACAGGACCGGGCTTCAGCACCCTGCCCATTCAAATGCTGACCTACGTCGAAAATTATTTTGACCCGACGATTGCAGCGATTTCGGTAATGCTGATGATATTGACCGGTATTCTGATGTTCTTGATTGAACGACTGATGGGATTGTCTTACTTCACTAAAAGGTAATGGAGGCTTCAACGATATGGCACTGCTTACTCTGGATCGCGTATCGGTCGCTTATGACAATCAACTGATCTTGCAGGATTTCGATTTGCAGCTCGAACGGGGGCAATTGCTCTCGCTGCTCGGACCGAGTGGATGTGGCAAAACGACCACGCTTCGTCTGATTGCAGGATTTCTCGAAGCTAAACAAGGAACATTTTTGTTTGGCGATAAGGATTACACTCGGGTTCCGGTGAATAAACGGAATTTCGGTTTTGTATTCCAAAGCTATGCGCTTTTCCCGCATTTGTCCGTTTTTGATAATGTTGCCTTTGGCCTGCGGTTGCGCAAGGTGAAGGAAGATGATGTAAAACGCCGTGTTATGGCTATGCTGGATACGGTCAGTCTTGGGGGCTTTGAAAAGCGGTTCCCCGGTGAATTGTCCGGTGGACAGCGTCAGCGTGTTGCGATTGCGCGGGCACTTGTGATTGAACCCGACCTGCTGTTGTTCGATGAACCGCTGAGCAATCTGGATGCGAACCTGCGTGTGAATATGCGTGTGGAAATTCGCCGTATTCAACAGGAATTGGGGATTACCACCGTATACGTATCGCATGATCAGGAGGAATGTTTTTCGATTTCTGACCGGGTTGCGATTATGAACAAGGGGAATATCGAGCAGTTGGATGCGCCATCGACGATTTTTAAATATCCAACCACCGAATTTGTCGCCCGTTTTATTGGATTCAATAATTTCCTGTCCTTTGACGAGCGTGCTGAGGAGGGGGAACGAATTCGTCTGAGTACAAGCGATCTTTCGTTCAGTGTGGCCCGTAATCAGGGTACAGTCCAGCCGGGTGCCCGTCAGGGGGCTATTCGTCCGGATGATTTGGTTATTCGCACAGAAGGCAATGAGACGGGGGGAAATGAGCTTCCCGGCATCATTAAAGTGAGCACTTACCTGGGACGTAGCTATCAGTATGTGATAGAAACGGCGAAAGGAAGCTTCACCGCCAATCAGGAGATGGACACGCCGTACCTGAGCGGTCAACGGGTTACGCTGCATTTTCCGGCAGATAAAATGGTGCTGGTTCAATAATCAGCGGGTTCAATGAAGGAGATACATCATGCGTGCAGACAAAATGATTTTACAAGTAAAAGTGTATAACAGCTATTACAAGACGTTCGAGGAAGGCAATGTTGCTATACTTGACGGAAAGTTTATGTATATCGGTCAGCGTGGCCTGGAGTCGTTTGAAGTGAATGAAATTGTGGAAGGGCACGGGAAATATATGATTCCCGGCCTGATCGACATTCATCTGCATATCGAGAGTACAATGGTGACACCGGCAACCTTTTCCTATGGGCTCATTTGCAACGGTGTAACGACGATTGTACCGGAACCGCACGAAATGGCGAATGTTTTCGGATTGGAAGGCATCCAGGAAATGATGACGGCCAGCAAGGAGTGCGTAGCTGATATGTTCTATGGCATTCCAAGCTCTGTCCCGGCAACACCTCTGGAGACCTCGGGTGGGGAGATTGATATTCCTGAGATTGATGCACTGTTGCAAACCGGTGAGATGATCTGCCTAGGTGAAATTATGAACTATGTGGATGTGATTCGTGACCCGGAGAGCAAGACCAATCGCATTTTACGCCATGTTCGTGAGCATTACCCGGAGCTGATCATTGAAGGGCATACGCCGCAGTTGCTTGATCTGGACCTGCATCAGTTGATCTACGCGGGAATTGGCTCGGACCATACCCACCAAAGCATTGAAGGCATGAAGGCGCGTATGGCTGCGGGGATGTTCATCGAGATTCAGGAAAAATCCATGACCCCTGAAGTGATGGAGTATTTGATTCAGGAAGACGTGGCGCAGCATTTTTGCTTCGTAACAGACGATGTGATGCCGGATTCCTTCGTAGAGCGTGGGCATCTGAACCATATTGTAAGCAAAGCAATCGGGATGGGCATGAAGCCTGAGGATGCGATCTATGCAGCTACGTTCACGCCTGCGACACGGATGCGTATGCACGACCGGGGCACGATAGCGCCGGGGAAAATAGCTGATTTTGTATTGTTGTCCGACCTGAATCATTTTGAAGTGGAACGGGTGTACAAGGATGGGCAAAAGGTATTCGATAAATTTGAGGAGTATCATCAAGAGTCGTTAAGCTGCCGCTTTCCACCTCATTTTTACCAAAGTGTAAAGCTGAAGCCACTCACGGAGCAGGATTTTACTGTAGAGCTGGATGTAGCGGATGGTACGCATCATTGCCGTATTATGATGGTGAAGGACGGATCGACCTTTACGAGCGAACGAATTGCACCTGAGCAAGTGGCGAATGGTGAGCTGATGTGGGAACAGAGTGAACACGGGCTTATCGCTACTTTTGAGCGGTATGGCAAGAATGGTAACCGGGCCTATGGTTTGATCGGGGGAGACACGATTAAGCGCGGGGCGGTGGCAACCACGTATTCGCACGATAACCATAACTTGCTGGTCGTGGGGCATGGCAAGCAGGATATGATATTGGCGGCGAATACGGTTCTTTCCAGTCAAGGCGGCTTTTGCGTAGTTGAAAATGGCAAGGTGCTGTCCCATCTGCCGTTAACCGTAGGCGGGATTTTAACAGAAGGACCGCTGGAAATGGTAGCGGCCCACGTGAAGGAGCTGCGTTCTGCCTTGCTGTCGCTCGGCTACCGCCATTACAATCCAATCATGTCGCTGAGCACTCATTCTTTGCCAGTCAGCCCGGCTTTGAAAATTACGGATCACGGCCTGATTGATGTAAACGCAGGCAAGGTTGTACCCTTGATTGTGGACCCTTCGGAGATAAAAGAATAATAGTAGAGCCGACCCTCTTACGGGCCGGCTCTTTTTTGAGTGGTTAGGGTTATGGTTGAAGTGATTTTACTTCAGCTACTGATAACCCGGATGCTTTAGTGATAATATCTATATCTACGCCCAAACGGAGCATATTTCGTGCAATTTCAGCCTGGCTTTCGGCTTTCCCTTCGGCTTTGCCTTCGGCTTTGCCTTCCGCCTTACCTTCTTCTTTTGCTCCTTCAATCATGGATGCCTCATCGTGTAAATATCGTTGTCTTGCTTCATATTGAAGACGGGATTCCCGATCCTGGCTTAGAAATTCCAAGGTGTTCATCGCTTTTTTCAGTACAGGCTCGTTCATGGTCAGCACCTCCCATTGTGATGGATTCGCTCCTTTTAGAAACAAAAGCCAGTTTACCAATCCGCCGCCCTCCATCGGTACAGTACGATGGTCAAGCTTTGGTAACTCCAAAAAGTGTAGCTCAATATCATCGCTAAGTGAAATGCCTGTTCGGTCTTCACGGAGATGATATACATTATGATATTGATCATTCGGCAAAAAAGAGTAGTTCAGAATATTAATCGTCACACATTTTCGAAGCAGTTTGTAGGACTGTCCTTCCTGCAACTGACCAGCATACTGCTTGCTCCAGTAAAATAAAGTTCTTTTATCGGTGTCGTATTTATTGAATAACTGCATCTCCACATTAATAAGTTCACCCTCGGAGGTTCTGGCCCGAATGTCCAGAATGGATTGCTTATCACGAGGCGCATCTTTATCCGTATAAGGATTAAGTAAAATAATTTCAGTCAGTTGCGGTTTACCTGCTTCGGCAAACGTGTGATTCAAGAAAGTTAGCAACACATCCCGATTTTCATCGCTTCCAAAGATACGTTTAAACAAAAAATCATTTCGAGGATCAAGTAGCTCTGTCATGTACATCAACCCCATTTTATATCCTATTATACCACGTAAGCCATAACTCATATACATATACGACTGTGAACAAGGTAGTGATACTGACGACTCTTTAACAGACAAAATTAACATCTTCTATACTCGTATTGATGTAACCTATGTATAATGCGTTGACGGCATGCAGGGATAAAGACTACATTTAGGCTGATATATACTATAAATATTCCGATAAGATTTTTTGGTTTTAATTTTATGCAGCCTGTAGTTAACAAAGCAAAGGAGAGTGTTCATAATGACTCGTGCTTTTGATGATCTTGTAGTGCCGGACGCGTTGGAAACGGATTTAATTACATTTCGACGGGAATTGCATCGTTACCCGGAAGTTTTGTTTGAGGTGGAACGGACGGCTGCGTACATAGTGGAGCTTCTCCAAAGCTGGGGGCTGGAGGTGCAGACAGGAGTCGGGAAGCATTTTGGTAAGGGAGTTGTCGGTATATTGCGCGGGACACAGGCCGGGGATACGGTGCTACTGCGTGCGGATATAGATGCTTTGCCTGTAACAGAGCAAAACACCGCCGATTATATCTCCATGATCCCCGGAGTCATGCACGCGTGCGGGCATGATGCACATACGGCGATGCTGTTGGGAGCCGCTCAGGTGCTTAGTCATAATCGAGATCAGGTTCGAGGTGCGATTAAGTTTGTTTTTCAGCCAGCAGAGGAGGGGGCGTTGGTGTCTCCCCTGGATGGCAGGCTGATTAGTGGAGGAAGGGATATGATCGAGGATGGTGTCCTGGAGGATGTAAAGACAGTGTTTGCCATGCACGTATGGCCTGATTTCCCTGTAGGAACGATTGGATTTCATCCGCACACGGCTATGGCCGCTTCTTCTCATTTTACAATCCGGTTTGCCGGACTTTCGGGACATCACAGCACGCCCCATCTTTCCTCAGATGCTATAATTATGGTCGCTCAATTTATCACGGATATTAAAATATTTATGTCCACCGCCATCGACCCGCAGGAAGCGGCTGTCCTATCTTTCGGTACACTGCAAGCAGGCAGCGCCAAAAATGTCATCGCAGGGCACAGCGAAGTTACTGGAACCTTCCGGGCTTTTCGCACTGAGACGGTTGAACGGATCACCCAAGCGATTGCGGATCGCGCGAACAGCATTGCATCTTTACATGGCGGCTCCGCACATATTACGCAACGAACCGGAACGGTTCTTCACAACGACCCTGTGGTCGTACAAGCAGCGGTGCGCGCGGCAGAGAAAGTCTTTGGAGCGGAAAGTACGAAGCTGCTGGATACTCCCTTTTTGGCCGGGGAAGATTTTGCGCTGTACACACAGCATATTCCCGGCGTATTTGGTTTTATAGGGATAAGCACGCCAGATACACAGCAAGCATATCCGCTGCACCATCCCCAATTCGATATCGACGAACGAGCCTTGATTTTGGGTACACGAATGCATATAGAGTTTGCGTTGCAGGCATTGAACGAAGTGAAGGATAACTAAATTTTCAAAGGCTCTGACACTTCACGTAATCTTCATGATTAAGACCTGATAAGCTCTTGAAAATAACTGAGTTAGTGTTATAATTAAAACAGGATTTAGATTAAGTCTAAATTAACTACTGAGTATTTATTGGGATCACGCATGGGATTTACAGGTTAATCAAACACTAATGTCAACGGGCATTCAGGCTTCACTCCAACTATACTAATGATGATCATGAGAGGGGAATTACACATGAGTACATTAAATCACACGAACGTTCAACCTACACAAGAGGCTATTCAAGAATTGCATAAGGCTTTGAACCGTCAGGTAGCTACCTGGTCGGTGTTGTACACGAAGCTGCATTATTTCCACTGGTACGTAAAAGGACCTCATTTCTTCACACTGCATGCTAAATTTGAGGAGCTTTATAATGAAGCGACAGCTAATCTGGACACTATTGCTGAACGTTTGCTGGCTATTGGCGGCCGTCCGGCTGCTACCTTGAAGGAGCACTTACAACTGTCAGCTATTCAGGAATCTGCAGGTGAGCAGGCAGCCGAAGATATGGTAAAATCCGTGGTTGCGGATTTCAAAACCATCACGACTGAGCTGGCTAACGGCATGGAAGCAGCGAATGCGGCACATGACAAAGCGACAGAGGATCTTCTTAATGGTCTGAGAGAAACGGTGGATAAACATATCTGGATGCTTAGCGCATATTTGGGATAAGCTTCAGGAGGGATTCCCACGGATATGAAGATCAGGTGAACAAGACACTCATCCCGTTGGTTCCAGATCGCCACTGGAGTATAATGACGGATAGGCGTGAAAGACAACGGGCTCATAAGTATGGAGAACTGCCGGGATGGGGTGTACGTATGGAAGTAAAGCAACAGCTTTTGCGTGAAGCAGAACAGTTTATATATACATGTTATGAGGAGCTGGGCCGAAGCCGCGATGAAGCGGAGGCCCGGCTTCTTGATATTCGTCATGACATTGAAACTACGGGAACGTATGATCATACCTATGATGAGCTGGAACATGGGGCGCAGATGGCTTGGCGTAACAGCAATCGTTGTATCGGTCGTTTGT
Organism: Paenibacillus sp. 23TSA30-6; assembly: GCF_014858585.1. Classification (NCBI taxonomy): domain Bacteria; kingdom Bacillati; phylum Bacillota; class Bacilli; order Caryophanales; family Paenibacillaceae; genus Paenibacillus; species Paenibacillus sp. 23TSA30-6. Next base: position 111,162 of record NZ_SLTL01000015.1, read on the forward strand.
TTTGGGACAAGCTTCTGGTAAGGGATGCCCGCGAGGCTTCCAGTATGGCAGAAGTCGTCCATGAGCTGTGGGAACATATACGCATAGGCACAAATGACGGTAAAATCAAGCCGACGCTTACCGTGTTTCGCTCGTCCAAGCCGGGCCAACCGGATATTCGCATTTGGAATCATCAATTGATTCGATATGCTGGCTATGAGGCCGCTGAAGGGGTGATCGGGGACCCGATCTCGGTTGAATTCACAAATGCGTGCCGCCGCATGGGCTGGCAAGGAGCGATGACTCCCTTTGATGTATTGCCGCTGGTTGTGGAAGCAGGTGGACAGCCTCCTGAGCTGTTTGATATTCCCAAACATCTGGTATATGAGGTACCTATTGAACACCCGGAGCTACCAGGTTTGGCTTCGCTGGGTTTGCGTTGGTACGCCGTGCCTATGATTTCGGACATGACGCTGGAAATTGGCGGTATTATCTACACGGCAGCTCCTTTTAATGGCTGGTATATGGGAACAGAGATTGGAGCGCGTAATTTTGCCGATACCTTCCGTTATAATATGCTACCGCAGGTAGCTGAACTGATGGGGCTGGATACTACCAGCGAAACGACATTATGGCGTGATCGGGCGCTGGTGGAGCTGAACAGTGCGGTGCTCTATTCTTTTAAAAAAGCGGGAGTCAGTATTGTCGATCACCATACGGCAGCTACACAATTCCAGCTGTTTGAGGAACGGGAAGCCCAGGCGGGGCGTGCGCTCACAGGCGATTGGACATGGCTGATCCCGCCGTTATCTCCGGCGACCACGCATATTTTTCACAGTTCCTACGATAATCGGCTTGTAAAGCCGAATTTTGGAGTACAAGAGAAGCCGTATATGCCGAAGAAGCCCCAAGGCTGCCCTTTTCATTCTTAATCATGGAAAGCTTTAAGCATCGGAATCAGGTTCCAGCTTATCCCATGCAACGATAAATAGGGTAGCTAATGGTGTATAATATCTTACTGTGTAATACATGAATACATTCATTATTCTATATGATTAGAGTACATTCAGCTTTTTCATATCATAAGTTTGAGGAGCGAATCGGAGTTGGAAAGAAATCAGGCAGAGTACATCGTCGCTGAGCTTTTGCAACGGGCTGATATAGGTGTGACGGTCAAGCTGGAGAAACGGTTTCCCGGAGGGCGGCTGATTGGGGGCAAATATGCCATGAATGCTCATGCCATTACGATGTATACAGACACGATTGAAACACAATGTATACAGATGTTCGGTAGCGTTGAACGAGTCGAGGAGTATTTTATGGTTGTGCTTGCGCATGAGATTGGGCACTCCGCTGATTCTGAGCTGCTTGACCTTTCCGATGCATTGGAGCAGGAGAGCGGGTTAGGGGCTCGACAACGGCTTGCGCTGCAAATTGAAGAAAACGCATGGAACTATGCGCTCAAATTGGTGCCGGAGATTGAGGCAACATTTATTTCCGCCGTTATTGAAGAGTCTTTGGTGGCCTATCGGGTCCCGGTTATGGAGCAGTCTGACATTGCATAAGGATGATGGTCCGAGAGCCGACAGGCTCTTTTTTTGTGGCTAGATTAAACGCTTATAATTGGAACGATTCAAAGCAGCAGTTTTTTAAGCTGTGACACGCGTCCCTGAGACAGTTCGAGCATCTCGGCCAATTCTTTTTGTGAAACATTAGGATGCTCTTCCATGAGCTTTTTTAGTTTATACAGGAGTTCAGTTTGATTTCTGTAATTCCGTCTTTTCTTGGGCTGAGCAGGACGTGTTTCGCTTAAATGACTGGAAGGATTATCGCTCTTTAGCTTCTCAATACAATCACTGCATATCAGATGATCTCTGAAGTAGCTCAGGTTATCTACGGCACCGCAAAAATAACAAGATACCCCTGTGTATTTACGGATCATCAGGCCCTCGGGTGTAATAAAAAAATCAAGGGCGTCTCCAATATTGATATTCATAGAATTGCGCAGCTCCTTGGGTAGCACGATGCGGCCCAGATGGTCTAATGGTCGTGTCATTCCTGTATTTTTCATTATTCATTTCCCCTTCCATAAATGCGCTTATCGGTGCAAAAATCGTAGGTTATGTATGTTGTAAAGTACAAAGCGCGTATATTGTAGTTTGAATTGTATTAGCTATGAACAAAAAAAGAAGCTCCAGCATGACGAATAATGACGTCTGCCGGAGCGTGGTACAGCCCAATGAATCTAAGATGTCGAGTCAAATTATTGTGGGTTGGTTGTCCAAATACCGGCTACTTTTAATTGAACCCGCGAAGGCAGCTTCAATGCTGCCAATGTCAGATCGGCCATATCTTGTGGCTGAAGCATGCGATCCTCGTCGCCAATCGGCAAACCTGCATTTGCCGCCAGTTCGGTATTGACCGTGCTTGGAGTCAGCGCAGTGACGCGAATGTTGGATTTGCGAACTTCCTGCATCAGCGCCTCCGTGAAGCCCATCAAAGCAAACTTCGAGGCGCAATACGCCGAGCCTGTCGCAAAGCCCCGTTCCCCTGCTGTGGAGGACACATTAATAATGTTGCCGCTCTGCTGAGCAAGCATGCTTGGAAGAACCGCGTGTGTGACATAATAGGTTCCCAGCAGATTCACGCGAATAATGCGTTCCCACTCTTCGGGGTCCATGTCTGCGACTGTGCCAAACGTAGCGATTCCTGCATTGTTGATCAAAATATCGACAGCGCCCAGCTCATGCTCCAGCGAGGCTACAGCCGCAGCGGCCTGTGCGCGATCAGATATATCCGCGACAGCGCTAACCACCTTCACGCCGTATGTACTCCCCAGTGAATCTTGCAGCTTTTGCAGGTCAGGTAGTGTGCGTGAGATTAGTCCCAGGTTGACGCCTTCCTTGGCCAAGGCCTCGGCAATGGCTTTACCAATGCCTTTGGTAGCGCCTGTAATAATGGCTGTTTTATTTTTAAGTTCCATCCAGTCTCCTCCTTATGGTTACATATCATAGTTGTGCATTTAGGCACATGGTTATATTATACTGATTTCATTTCCCTGAACCAAACTTCAACTCCAACCAGGTCACTTATTTCGCTTTGCTGCGACCTGGAGTGGAAGACTTCTGACCATAGTTAGATGGTCTATTTGGAAATAAGAATATCGCCTGAAGTTGTTTCGACCTTCATAACGTTCACACTGCCGGGAACGGATTCGGGAGTATCTATACTTCCAGAGTCTGAGCGGACATTATAAATACCTTTAAAATCAGGAGCCTGCTTAATCCTCACATCACCAGAGTCTGAATCGACCTTCAAGTTGGCTGTGGTACGTTGTGTGATATTCGTAATACCGGAGGTCAGGGAAACTTGACCATTGCCGCTATAATCGCGAATTTTGGCATCCCCTGAAGTGAGGTGCAATTCCATATCTGCTGTAACCTGACTAGCCGTAAAATTGCCGGATGTTAACTTGGCGACCAAGCGGGTACTTTGGAGGTTTGAAATCTCGGCATTGCCTGAAGTGGCTGTGATGCTTGTATTTTGAATGGAGGCATCCTGTAGTTTTAAGTTCCCCGAATGTACATCTGCCTGTAGCCCTTTCAGAGTTTCATCAGCGGGCATTTCTACCGTGATCGTTTGTTTCAACCAAGGAGAGATAGAGAAGAATGCCAAGGAAAGGGGGGGCTCAGATTGAATGGAAAGCTTACCGTTCTCAATACGGGCATTATGAATCTGGTTGGCTACTTGCGTCTGAACTTCTCCACTCATGCGTATCGTGCCCTGCTCGCTGGAGCCGGGAGTAAACACAATAGATACATCATCGGAGCTATTCACTTTAAGATCCTGCAGCTGTCCACGTGTGAACGTCCATTTTTTATCAATAGCTGTTATTTCCCGCATCGCTTGTTGATTCCATGGAGCACCGTAGGCCACCATCCCGGCCACACCGATGATGATACATAGACCCGCTGCAATAAACCATTTTTTATTCATGTTACTCGTTAGCTCCCCTCAGGGTAGTCTGATTCCATTTCGAGTATCGAACCGTACCTCTGACCAGAAGGTTCAGAAGGTAGCGTATTCCAGGCAACAGGAATAGGCCAATCCCGGTCAACGTGATGGCGAAAAAGAATTTAGCGGGATAAAAGTTGCCGTTCAGCGCATAGTCTGCGACAGCGAGAAGGGGGGCCGCGATGAAGCTGGCCGCTGCTACGGCCAACGAAACCCATACTGCCCATAAAGAGGCTAAGACAGGAATGGAGATTAACAAATTAAGAAATAGCAGCCCAAAAAAAGTAAATAGATTGCGTGCGAAGCTTCCTTGGCGAAGCGGAGGAGGGGAAGTATTCCAGAATGCGTTAGGATCATCCAGCGCTTCGCGAGCGATATCCTCGGGGTTGCCCAGTTCATTGGCAATTTCGGCCTCGCTTTTTCCATTCACCAACCCATAGTCAAAATGCTGACTTAAATCACCAAGCAGCTCATTACGTTCCTCTGCGGGAAGAGGGGAGAGACGTTGCTCCACCTCTGTAAGAAACTGTTTTCTATTCATCGGGATTTCCTTCCTCCAGTAGGCTTGCGACATGATGGACAAATTCATTCCATTCCCGTGTAAGTATTCTTGTGTAATTGCTGCCTGCATCAGTCAACCGATAATATTTACGCGGGGGTCCCTCAGTCGATTCCTGTAAATAAGTTGTACAGTATCCCTCTGATACCAGACGGCGAAGCAGCGGATATAAAGCTCCTTCGGCTACTTCGATATGACGGGAGACGGCCTGAGCCAATTCGTAGCCGTAACGGTCCCTGCGCCCAATTAAAACAAGAACGCACAGTTCCAGCACCCCTTTTTTGAATTGGATGTTCACATTCACGAGCGGTGCTCCCTTCCTGGATGTTATCATTGCTTCATAGGTGTCGTTTGGAGTATCGGGAAGAAATGTGTGCTTGAGCATAAATTAGTTCAGGTACTAATCATAAATCAGTAGTCAGGTATAATTTAACATCATGTACTGATTAATGCAAGGTACTAAAATTTTAAAAAATAAATCTACGGGCTCATTTCAGGAGTTTTCTTTTGCTTTTAGAGTCAATGAGATAGCGAATGCTGTTGAAAAAAGTAGTTTTATTTAGAAATACGCCGAATCCTGGGGGGATTTGCGGAAAGGGGCCCGCTTTAATTTCATCCATTAGGATGTTAAATTGTAAAATAAAAGGATCCATAGAGTTGAAGATCATTTCTTATGAAAAGGATGGGGCAAAGGATGAATTGGGAACGCTGGTATATGGAGCTGGATCAGGATGATGAGACTTGGGATGTATCGGAGGAAATCGTGCTACGGGGCGCGATGCAGCTCCATTTTTGCGGACAGAAGTCGGAGGTGGAGATAGAGTTTATGGTGTCCGCCGATTCTGAGGAAGAAGCGCAGGCCATAAGAGAGCCTAAGCAGGATCAAAAAAAGACATGGGAGCAATATATGGCACATGGGTCCGACATTCACCCTCATGTGATGGAAGCGATACATCATTACTATGCAGGTATAGTAGAAAAGTACCGGAACGCTTATATCTCGTGGGGAGAAAATCCGGATGAATATGCGCCCTGCGTGAAGGATTCGGCACAATTACTGGAACGGCTACAGCTCGTGTCTATACTGGTTCCTGACTCATCAGAAGAGGATGAGCTGTACTTGAATTTTAGCTGTTCATGGGATAGAGAGCATGGCTTGGGTGTGCATCTGAAGCAGGGACAACCCGAGCATATTCAAGGAGCTTATACATTATATGATTTGGAATAGAATCCCCTTCCGGCTTGCAGGGATAAAAGGGGCCAGGAAGGGGACAGGTATAGAAATTAGCTGGATACAGTCAACGAATCTCTGGCAGCTTGAGCGGCCAGCACCATTTGCCGCAATGCAGCTACAGATTCATCCTTGGTGCGGGTTTTCAGGCCGCAGTCTGGATTGACCCAAAATAAATCGGAAGGCAGTACGCGCAGGGCACGCTGGATCATACTCAGCATTTCCGATACATCGGGAATGCGCGGACTGTGGATATCGTATACGCCCAGACCAATGCCTTTGTCATACACCTGATCCTCAAAGCTGACAATCAGTTCTCCGTGGCTTCGCGAGGTTTCAATAGAAATAACGTCGGCATCCATATCGGAGATGGATTGGATCATATCCTGAAATTCGGAATAGCACATATGCGTATGGATTTGGGTGGCGGGTTCGACAGTGGCAGTGGTCACAAGGAAGGCTTGAACCGCCCACTCCAGATAGGCCTGCTGCTGTTCCTTTTTCAGCGGAAGCCCTTCACGGATCGCCGGTTCATCCACCTGAATCATGCCAATCCCCGCTTGTTCCAGTGCTTCTACCTCAGCCCGCAGAGCCAGTGCTAACTGTAAAGCGACCTGACTGCGAGGAATATCATTCCGTTCGAAGGACCAGTTTAAAATCGTCACCGGACCTGTCAGCATCCCTTTGACTGGCTTGGAGGTCAACGATTGGGCGAAGGCCGTTTCTTCCACGGTCATCGGTTGATCGAACGACACGTCTCCGTATATAATCGGTGGCTTGACACAACGGGAGCCGTAGGACTGCACCCACCCGTTTTGTGTAAAGGCAAAGCCTTTCAGCTTTTCGCCAAAAAATTCAACCATGTCTGTCCGCTCAAATTCCCCGTGTACGAGCACATCAATGCCAATGTCCTCCTGAATATCAATCCATTCTTTGATTTGCTGCTGAATGAATGTCCGGTACTGCTCGGCAGACCATTCCCCTCTGCGATAGTGCAGGCGGGCTTTGCGAACCTCAGCCGTTTGCGGGAAACTGCCAATCGTCGTCGTAGGCAGTGGGGGCAGCTTCAGCTTGTCCTGCTGAATCACACGACGCTCAGCGAAGGGAACGCTGCGTGACTGCGGCTCTTTCGCCAGTAGAGCAGCCATATCGGCCGCGGTCTGTACTCGTGCCGCCGAGCTGTTGAAGCGAGCTACCGCGTCCGCACTCTGCCCAAGTTTGGCAAGTGCCGAGGGTTCGCGTTTGCCAAGCGCAGCGGTCAAAGCTGCGATTTCTTCCAGCTTTTCATCGGCAAAGGCCAGCGCTTGCACCAGGTCTGGGTCCAGCTTATGCTCTGCTTCCAGACTGACCGGCACATGCAGCAGACTGCATGATGGCTGTACGATGAGCTGGGCGGCGGTTGTCTGTTTCGCCAGCTGTCCAAGCAGCACAGCTACGTCGTTCAGATCGGAGCGCCATATATTGCGCCCGTCAATAACACCAGCGGCCAGCGTTTTGCCTGCGGGGAAGCCATGCCGGAGCACATGTTGAAGGTTTTTGCCATCATCATGTACAAAGTCCATACCTAATCCCTGTACCGGGAGCGTGGATAGGTGCTCATAATGATCCAGACTGCCAAAGTAGGTTTGCAGCACGATATTTAAGGATGGAGCAGCCTCGGCCAAAGCTTCATAAGCCTCCTGAATAATGTCCAAATCCTCTGCCGGGAATGAGGTGGTCAGGACAGGCTCATCCACCTGCACCCACTGAACGCCTTCCGCAGCCAACTCAGACAGGACGCGGGCGTACAGTGGCAGGAAGCTTCGTACAATGGCGGCCAAATCCTTACGATCATAGCCTTTGGACAGAGCAACGAACGAATAAGGACCGATCATGACGGGTTTACCTTCAATGCCCAACTCCTGTTTCGCTTCACGATAAGCCTGCAACGGCTTATTCTCGGTGAACACCGGGGTTGCATTCGCCAATTCCGGTACGATGTAATGGTAATTGGTATTCAGCCATTTGGTCATTTCACTGGCGGTGGCACCCTTTTGTCCACGGGCTATCCCGAAATAGACGGATAGGGGAACAGGCCCATCGGGACGGTAGTTGAACCGTTCCGGCACCAGACCGAACATCACGGATGTATCCAGCATGTGATCGTAATAGGAAAAGTCTCCGACTGGAATTCGATCAATTCCCTTGTCACGCTGCTTGCTCAGATGCTCCAACCGCAATCGTTTCATCTCGATATGCAGTTCACTTTCATCCATGCTGCCTTTCCAGAAGCGTTCCAGTGCTTTCTTCCATTCCCGGTTCCCGCCGATACGCGGATATCCCAGGTTACTGCTGATCAAGCCGGGCAATTCAGGCAATTCGGTTAATGACATGTACTTTTCCTCCCAGGCTGGTAGCCAGTTTATTTTTGCGTACAAAAAAAGACATTCCTCCCCGGGGTAAAAATGAATAGGGGAAAAAATGCCTCCGTTATTTAAAAATAAAAATTCGGCGACGGCTCTTAACACCTCCCTATCTCCCGTAGGTACTTGCGATGTTGTTGAAATAGGCAGGTCTCCTGACTTACGAATCATGACTTTCAGCGCTCCTTCCCGGTCTGTGGACCAGTGGGTGTATCAACAGCTGAAAATTCCCCGTTTACAGTGGCGGGACCGCGCCGGACTTGCACCGGCTTCCCTTTTAAGCCTGAACTGAATAGAACAGACACCTATCTCCAAGCTATGCGATTATGGTATGACGAATAATTATGCACTCGTATACTTGTTCACCATCATAAGTGAAACTTGCGGGATGCGCAATAGAAACTCCGTTTAAACCGCAATGAAACGATTAAGTTCATGGAAGCACATTCAAGTTTATTAAAAGCGTTCTGCTCATCAGTACGCTATCCCGTGTTCCCGATCTGAAGCACCTTGAAGCACCGCCCTTGTCAATTACACGCAAAAAAAGACAAGTCCTCCCATAGGGAAAGGACTTGTCTTAAGGCATAACAACTCAGGCTAATGTAACGGTAGATCCTGCCAGAATGCTGGCCTTCACATCAACCAGTCGCTGATTGCGGCTGCCTCGGAAGGGAAGGGTCAGATCCTTTTGCTGTTCTACAAAGGGACCGTCCACAACCACATCGCACAGCAGTGCCAACTCCCGCCGGGCCTGATCCGTAAGAAGTTCTTCGTAGACGAAGCCCGTATAGGCCCACACGGTTCGGTCAGGGCAGGCTGCGCGGAAGTCGCGCACAAACTGCGAGCATTCCGCTGCCGAGAAAAAGGGGTCTCCGCCGCAAAGGGTTAACCCGTCCAGCAATGGATTATCGGCGATGTCACGGATAACCTCCTGCTGCCGCTCCGGTGTGAACGGTTCGCCTGTACGGAAGCTCCAGGATGCCGGATTGAAGCAGCCGGGGCAGGCATGGCGGCAACCGCTAATGAACACAACGGTGCGCAGACCGTGTCCTTCGTTCAGAGATTCCGGAATGTAGCCGCATAAATTCACCGATGCTTCACCCGGTCACGTACCTCGGCTTGTTTTGCGGCGTTGAACCGGACGGTATAATCACCTGTCAGATATCCGGTTACCCGGCGCAAGCGCTGAAAATGCGTATGTTCCTCATCAGCACCGCAATGGGGACAGCTTGTCCCGATAATGCCCTCGTAGCCGCATTCCGGGCAGCGATCTACGGGATGATTAATGGAGAAGTACCCAATGTTTTGATGAAGCGCATATTGTACAATTTTAAGAAACGCCTCCGGGTTATTCCGCGCATTGCCATCCAGCTCAATGTACGAAATCGCGCCAGCGTTGCACAGGTTATGAAATGGGGCTTCGAGGCTGATTTTACGGGCAGCCGGAAGCGTGTAATACACAGGAATGTGAAAAGAATTCGTGTAATATTCACGATCATTCACACCGGGAATGACACCGAAATCCCGCTGATCCAGCAACGTGAATTTACCGGATAGACCCTCGGCAGGCGTAGCGAACAGCGTAATGTTCAGGTTATGCAATTCACTCATCCGATCGCAGTAGACACGCATGGAAGCTATGATTCGCTGCGCCTCGCGGTATACAGCGTCATCCTCCCCGTGGTGTTTGCCGTACAGTGCCTTCATGCACTCAGCTAACCCGATAAATCCGATGGAAAGCGTACCGTGCTTGAGTACGCTACCTACCTGTTCATCCGGCTCCAGCTTTTCTCCGCCTTCCCATACCCCTTCGCGCATCATAAAGTCTGAGGCCTTGGCCGGCTGGCTGGTCTGTATATGATAGCGATGGATCAGTCCGTCCACGGCAATACGCAAAACCTCTTCCAGTCTGGTATCAAAGCCATCCCGGTCAGGTGCCTTGCGCTTGCCTGTGCAAATGCCGTATTCAATGCCAAGACGCACCAGATTAATCGTATTGAATGAGAGATTACCCTTGCCGCTCTGACAGTTTCTGCCGAAACGGTCAGCAATGGTGCGGGTGCGGCAGCCCATCGTCGCAATAATGGTATCCGGATCATCTGCGCGGTAATAGGGCAGGTTGAAGGTAGCATCCACATTGACAAAATTGGGATACATACGTTTGCTGGAGCATTCTACTGCCCGCAGGAACAAGTCATAGTTGATATCGCCTTCGGCCTGATTGATTCCTTTTTTGCATTGGAAAATATGCTGTGGAAAAATAGGGGTTTCTCCACTGCCCAAGCCACGGATCGTGGCCTCCAGCAATGATTGTGTAACAAGCCGCCCCTCAGCAGAAGTACACATCCCGTAATTCAGTGAGGTGAACGGAATTTGTCCGCCTGCCCGACTGCTCATGGTATTCAGGTTATGAATAAGGGATTCAGCGGCCTGGCGGGTCTCCGTCTCCGTTTCTTCACGTGCGAATGCGTATGAACGGGGGCAGACCTCATGTAATAGGCTGTTGGCTATATGTAATTCGTCATCAGGCAGAGCGGGCTCTATTTCTTCTCCGAACAGGCGGAGTCCCTTACGCAGATGCTTGCGGAAAGACCGGGCCACGAATGGAGCGAGATCCCAATCTATTTTATTAGCAGAAACGCCTCCAAATTGGCTGTTTTGCTGAGACTGGAATATGATTGCCACCAGTGCCATAGCAGACATAATGGTTTGCGGTGTGCGCACAGAGCCGTTGCCTGTATTAAAACCGTCTTGCAACAAGCGACCAAAAGGAATAAAGATACAGTTCGTAGTCCCGAGCGCATATTGGTCCAAATCGTGAACATATACATATCCACGGTCAATCGCGTCCGTCAGTTCAGGCGGAAGCACACGCAGGCGTGCATACCACTTGGCGTACTCGGAACCGAGCTTGCTCATTTTGCCGCTGAACGATTCTCCATTCAAATTTGCATTCTCCCGTAGCATGTCCAAATCCTGTGCCCCAATGACCCGTTCGCCGATGTCATATAATTGATGTTCCTCCAACACCTTCATCGCAAAACCCTCCATATAGTAAAATATATATTATTCTCCCAAAAACAATATATTGACGATATCGTGTACTAACCAATTGTTTAAGTCTATATATTGTATATATGGATGGATGGAGCGTATGTGATTATTGTCACGCTGATAGGGAGGAGAACGCACAAAAAAGTCAGGTGAAAGTTAGGAACACATCAACAAATACGCTCCTTATTCTACACCTGACGATCGAATATTTGACAGAAAACAATAGGATGGCAATCCATTGGATCTGAGTATGTTTTGTAATAAATTACTGAATAATTTAAAGCAGCTTTTTCAGTTGGGACACCCGGCCTTGTGAGATATCGAGCATTTCGGCATATACCTTTTGCGGCAGGTTGGGATGTTCCTGAATCAGCTTTCGGAGCTTTTTTACCATTTCTCCTTGCTGGACTCTGGCTTGTTTAGGCTGCCAGGTTGTATGGTTACGAACCGGCTTGGTATGTTCTTGAGCCTGGATGGCTTCGGTGCTGGTGGGATGTACATTTTCCTCTGTCTTTAATACCTGAATGCAATCGGCGCAAATAAAGCTATCACGAAAATAAGTCAAATGATCAACTGCGCCGCAAAATTTGCAGGATACACCTGTATATTTTCTTAATACAAATCCTTCTTCATTCACGAAAAATTCGAGCGAATCACCAATATTGATATCCATCGTGGTGCGCATTTCCTTGGGAAGCACGATTCGCCCTAATTGATCCAGAGGCCGTGTCATTCCGGTATTTTTCATAAACCTTTCCTCCTTCGATTGTATATCCTGATTATACCAAAAAATATTATTTTTTGCTTTGTTTATTGAAGAAAATATACAATTTTTTTTATGCATTTATCATATACCTTCACACGTATTGCCGGGGGCAGAAGATGGTTTATAATATAAATATCGACTGTTGGAGTAAGAGGCTGCGAAGTATCGTGGCCTCTCCCTAATCCGGTAAGTGCTTTACCGCCTACAGTTGAACATTTTTCAGGGTTTTAGGATTCTTTGAAATGATCTCAACTTGTAAGGAAGATGACTATGAAAAGCAACAAAATCTCAATGAAGGAAATTGCACAATTAAGTGGAGTTTCTGTAGCAACCGTTTCCAGGGTCATCAATGAGAACGGGCGTTATTCGGATGAAACCCGTCAAAGAGTGATGGACATTATAAGTAAGTATCAATACGAGACAAACAGTATTGCGAAAAGCTTGCGTATGAACAAATCACAGACAATCGGTGTGCTGGTGCCCGACATTAACAACGAATTCTTTTCGGTGATCGTACAGGAAATTGAAAGATTTTTTTTCGATCTGGGCTATTCGACGATTATTTGCAACACAGCCAAGAGCGCCGAAAAAGAAAAAGAATATTTGAAAATATTGGACAGTAAAATGGTCGATGGTCTGGTTTGTATATCTGGTCAGGAGGAAGTGCTGACAGATGTATTAAAACGGAAGATACCTATTGTATGTATTGACCGCCGTCCAAAGATTGACTCTAATGTTGCTTTTATAGCATCTGATCATTATGCTGGCGGGTTTATGGCAACCGAAGAGCTCATTCAAAAAGGGTGTCGTCGCATTTTGGTACTCACTAAACAGCAAAACCTTTCATCCGTGAATGAACGTTTGAACGGGTTTAGTGATGCGATGTTAAAGCACAATCTCATGCTAGGTAAAGAGCAATATGTTGCTATTCATAGCGATCATAACAACCTGGATGCAGCTAAACAAAAGGTGCAGCAGTTGATTGAAAACAAGATGAAGTTTGACGGTATTTTTGCTACCAATGACTGGCTGGGACTGGGCGCCTTGCTTGCTTTGCAGGAAAACGGGATACAAGTTCCCGACGAGGTTAAAATTGTGGGCTTTGACAATGACACGATTTCCAAGTACTGCAATCCTCCTTTGACGACCATCAATCAGGATAAGGCTGCTTTGGCAGATAAGGCCTGCGGCATTTTGCTGGAGATGATTGAAGGGAAGACGCCAAGTGGTGAGCAGCAGCAATTGTTGCCGGTTAGTTTGGTGGAAAGACAGACAACTTAATGGAGATCAAGATCAAGTAATGACATGAGTGATAGAAGGAGTGCTTCGGCGTTGTTGCCGGGGTTCTCCTTTTTCGTTATGATATATTAAAACGCTTTCATACACCTTTTCATCATATTTTGATTGGGATAAGGAGATGACGGATATGAGTCATGAAACAACGGATTTAGAATATCTCTTTCAAAATCCGAAGATTCATCTGGACGAACGTGTACGGGATTTGGTATCCCGGCTAACCTTGGAGGAAAAGATTGAATCCATGCTGCAATATCAGCCTGCCATTGAACGATTGGGGGTCGCCGCCTACAAGCATGGTACGGAAGCAGCACATGGTATAGCCTGGTTGGGAGAGGCGACTTCATTTCCGCAACCTGTGGGGTTGGCTTGCACGTGGGATACGGAGCTGATGCGACAAGTCGGCTCGGTCATTTCGGATGAAGCGCGTGTCTACTACCGCCGTGACCCGGCGCTAAATGGACTGACGTTGTGGGCACCAACCGTAGATATGGAGCGTGATCCGCGCTGGGGGCGTAATGAGGAAGCGTATGGAGAAGACCCGTATTTGACGGGAGAGCTGGCAAAGGAATTGGTCAAAGGGATACAGGGCGATCATCCGGTATATTTGAAAGCGGTTGCGACATTAAAGCATTTCCTCGGTAACAATAACGAGGTGGACCGGGGAAGTGATTCCTCCAGCATAGACCCGCGAAACCTGCGTGAATACTATCTGAAAGCCTTCGAAAAGCCTTTTACAGAAGGCAAAGCCCAGTCCATGATGACCTCTTATAACCTGATTAATGGGACACCTGCTACGTTGTATCACGGTGTTAACGATATTGTCAGGGACGAATGGGGAATGGACGGCTTTGTGGTCAGTGATGCCGGTGATGTGATGGGGATCGTAAAGGATCATCAGTATTATGACACCCACACGCCGGGTGTGGCTGAATCTATTCACGCGGGGATCGACAGCATTACGGATGATGCGGATTTGTCCAAGCAGGCCATTCGTGATGCTTTGGCGCAAGGAACGCTGCAAGAAACGGATCTGGATCAGGCGTTGTTCCATACATTTCGTGTTCGCTTTCGTCTGGGGGAATTTGATCCGGCGACAGACAATCCCTATGCCTTGATCGGGGAAGAGGCCCTGATGACAGAGCAAGCCCGTGAACTGTCCTTGCGTGCAGCGAGGGAGCAGATCGTATTACTGAAAAATGAGCACAAGCTCCTGCCGCTGGACCCTATGGGGTGCGGCAAGGTGGCGGTGATCGGGGCACTCGGCAATGAGGTATACCGCGACTGGTATTCCGGTACTCTTCCATATCGGGTGACACCGTTGGAAGCGATTCGCGCCAAGCTGGAAAGCGAAGGCGGGCAGGAGCGCGTCGTATACCGCGATGCCAAGGATCGTGTGACCTTCGCGGCGGTGACTGACGGAGCGAAGCTTACGGTCAATTCTTCCGGTGATATGCGGCTGTCCCTTGATGCCGAGCCGACGATTTTGACCGTGAGCGATTGGGGCTACGGCAGCGTCACGTTGACCGACGAGCGTTTGGGCACCTATGTGACGAGCGATGAGGAGACGCTTCGTGTGACGGCTAAGGAAGCGTATGGCTGGTATGTCAAAGAAGTCTTCGGGGTGACTCCTGCCCAAAACGGAGGTAGTCTGTGGACGACCTGGAACGGCAAGCCTGTGATCACAGGGCCAGAGGGCACATTGAAGGTAGCCGAGGCTGCGAGTTCCGCGCCTAACGCAGTAACGGGCAACGGGACGATGGCTTCGATAGCCCCGGAAGTAGATACAGCTTTCCGGGTAGATACAGTGTCAGATGGTGTAGCGGAAGCGATAGCCGCCGCCCAAGCGGCAGATACGGCAATCGTATTCGTCGGCAATCACCCGCTGATTAACGGCAAGGAAGAGAATGACCGTCCGGGTCTTGAACTGGCAGCATCCCAACAGCGGCTCATTGAGGAAGTGTATCGGGTAAACCCAAATACCATTGTGGTTCTGACGGGCAGCTATCCGTTTGCCATCCCTTGGGTGCAGGAGCATATTCCTGCTATCGTATACACGTCTCATGCCGGGCAGGAGCATGGCACAGCAATTGCAGATGTGTTGTTTGGGGATTATGCGCCAGCGGGCCGTTTGAATATGACATGGTATCAAGCGGAGGATCAATTAGGTGATATCAAGGATTATGATATTATTCGCGGCGGACGTACCTACCAATATTTTGAAGGTGAACCCTTGTACGCATTCGGCCACGGTTTGACGTATTCTCCATTTGAGTACAGCCATGTGCGTACAGATGCCCAAGCGCCCGATACGAACGATAGCTCTGTCACTGAAGGTAGCGTCAACTCTCTTGCTACACTTGATGCCTCGGATACTCTGAAAGTGTGGGTGGATGTGACCAATCAGGGCATAACCGCCGGGGAAGAGGTTGTACAATTATATGTGCGGTCCGGGGCCTCGCGGGTCAAGCGACCGTTGAAGACGCTTTGCGGATTCCAGCGTATTCGTCTGGAGCCGGGCGAGACGCGAACGATTACATTTACGGTGCGGGTAAAGGACTGGGCAATTTGGGATGTCACACGGGATCGCTATTGTGTTGAATCAGGCGAATATACATTGCTGGCAGGCGCTTCTTCAGCGGATATCCGGCTGGAACACCGGGTTCGCGTTCGAGGCGAAGCTATTCCACCTCGCCAAGTCGGACAAAGCATCCGCGCTGAAAACTTTGATGATTGCTCTGGTATTCTGCTGGATGAAAGCAAGGAGCATAAGGAGGCCTGTGTTCGTCCGCGCTCACCTCAGCGTCCCGGCTGGATTGCCCTTCACGGCGTCGAGTTGGGAACGGCGGGTGTGACCCAACTTCAGTGCCGCGTGTCAGGCAATCGCAGTGATGCGGCGCTGGAGCTGCGCTTGGATGCACCGGATGGCGAAGCTGTAGCACGTATGAACGTCGGTGATACGGGAGAGGCACAGGCATGGGTTACGCTTTCCGAAGCACTGGGTACAGCTTCAGGTACACGTGATTTGTACTTGTGGTTGAGTGGTGAAGTACGACTGAGTCACTTTACTTTACGCGCTTCGATTACAGCGGATTCCGGCCTTCAGGCTTGAACTTGCTTCTGACTTCACGTACAATGCATTCAACGAAGTTTCTACAGCTTAGGGGTGTCATTTCATTTGAATAGTGAGAAAAGACTACGCACCGCAACGCCCAAATGGCTTGGAATCGCGGTCAAGGCGCTTGTCTATTTGGAAAAGCATGGAGAGCTCTGTGCCAGCGGTTCCATTGCCCGCTCCATTGACTGCGAAGTAACCTTGGTGCGCAGGGTGCTGACGCGACTTGTACAGGCAGATTTAATTGCGGCACGCGAAGGCCGTGAGGGCGGCTATGTGCTTACCCGCTCGGCAGATCATATTACACTCGCCGATATATACCACGCCATTGAAATATGCGATCCGATTTTTCCCGGCATGATGCATGAGCCGCAGAGCAGCCCTTTTTGCGAGGATTTGGCGACAGCCATATCGGAAATTGTAGCCGAGAGCGAACGCCGGATGCTGGAAGTATGGGAATCCCATACCCTGGCTTCGCTTGCCAAGCGTACCACGCTGGTGGTGGGCGGTTGTCATCGTGAAGGAAAGGATGCCAAGGCTTCTTCCAAAGGGGATTAACACATTTTTTTTCAAAACGGATAATAGCCGATACGACTCTTCCGAGAGAGGGTTGTATCGGCTATTTCTGTAGGGTTATACCTGATAGGAGCAGACCCGATTACGCCCTGCATTTTTAGCTTCGTATAGTGCTTTATCCGCCTGTTCCAGCAAAGCAGCCCCGGACATATCCCCCCCGGTATCGGGAAAGGTCGTTACACCGATAGACACCGTGACTTTGAGTACAAGCCCGTCCGACAAAACGAACTCGTACTGATCTACCCCACCAAGGATCTGATTCGCTATGCGTAACGCTTGCCGGAAAGCACAATTCGGCAGAAGTACGGTGAATTCCTCCCCGCCGCTGCGGGTTACCACATCAGAGGAGCGACATTTGTCTATCAAAATCTGACCTAGCTGACGCAGCACCGCATCCCCGGCCGCATGACCGTAGGTATCGTTCACTTCCTTAAAATGATCAATATCCAATACAAGTACAGATAGATGCTCATGACGTTGACGAGCTTGAGGAAGCTGCTCTTCCAATGAAAATTCGAGCTGTCTTCTGTTGCTTAAATTGGTGAGATGATCTGTATAGGAGGTATGCTCCAGACGAAGTAACAGCTCATTGGAGGTATTGATGGACTCAGCAATGAGATACAGAAGAAATCCGCCTGCCATAGAAACAACAAAATGGAGTGGATAAACGTCCAGAACATCATTAATATCATTCAAATTAATTGTGAGAGAGCAGAAAATAATGCCCAAAGCGAAAACGTTCATCATCATCATCTTCGTTAAACGTGACCAGGACAGATGTGACAGTAAAGCGCAACCCAGGCCCACGAGCATCATAAAAAAAGCCCCCACAATGGCTTGAGTGGTGATACCAAACAGCATTAATCTGCCTAAGCATATAAATAGGGTAGCCATGAGTGTTGCCGGTCCGCCAATGTAAGCTGCCGTAGCTACGATGGCCAGATGACGAAGATCGGCAATTGTATTAAAACCCACTGGGAACGAATAGTACATCAAGATAATGCCATAGCATCCAAATAGAGCGCCACCGATCCAATGAGCCTTGCGTTTTAAATTTTGGAGACGTATTTTATATCTTTGCGATATGAGACCGGTTATATACAGAAAGGTGACAAGAATACAGGTATTTACAAAAAACGTACTAAACAAGATGCTAACCCTCCCGAGAGGCATATTACTTCATTTTATCAAAAAAAATGTCACTAAGCTTGAAAATGAAGAACTTTATTGAAATTTAATACGTTAGCGTGGATTATAGCGTTTCAGGCATAGGGCCAGTGCATAACTGGGAATAGATTGAGCATACTCCAAACATACAAGAATAAGGAAAAATAGGGGGTGTCTATCGCTGCCTTTCTGGAGATGAGGTTTGCTCATGATTCGCTATCCCTATCGCAAACATAGCAAAAAGTCGGGTGCGGACAAGAAAATTGGAAACTCGAATAGTGGAAGTTCTTCGCGTTCTTTAAAGATTGAAACTAATGTGGAAACCAACTTACAGCAGATTAAGGAATTGACCTCAGACAGTCCTGATTTTATGGTCCGCCACTTTGCTTTGGGTCTAAAGGCGAACGTGCCTGCCGCGGTTGTCTTTCTGGATAGTATGGTCAAAACGGATACAGTGAATGAACTCGTCATGAAGTCGTTGCTTAGCCGCCCTTTCGCCGAGGTAGCTGCGGAGGAAGAAAGCGCAGACGGGCTGTACAAACGGATACAGGGACATGCGCTTTCGCTGGGTGAGGTGAAGGACTGCGATGATTGGAATACCATGATGGAGCATCTCCTTATGGGAGACACGATCATTTTACTGGAAGGCTGTGAAAAAGCCATCTCGTGCGGTACACATGGAGGAGAGGTGCGGGCGGTCAACGAGCCAACCACACAGTCTGTCGTCAGGGGATCGAAGGATGGGTTTGTGGAATCCCTGTTCACCAATGTATCGCTGGTCCGCAGGAGGATTAAAAGCTCGGATCTTACACTGGAAATATTCAAGGTAGGAAGCACCTCCTTAACAAACGTCGCTATGCTGTATATGAAGGATATTGCGGATCAAAGCGTTGTGAAAGAGGTTCGCAGACGGGTGGAATCCATCAATATTGACGCGATATTCGAATCCGGCATGGTGGAAGAGATGATACAGGACCATAATCCTTCTTCCTTCGTTAAAAAAAGATTATCGTGCCAATGTTGTGGGTATTACTTCTGTGCTGCTGGGAGGCATAGCCTTTTCCTTGATTGCGTTGATAAATGTGCTGGTTCTAGGAGAAGATTTGTTCCAGCGAGCAACATACCCGCTGCTCACGATGATCGGCAAGGTGGAAATAACGGATTTTATCGACAGGCTGAATGTGATTGGCGTTATGACCGTTATCATTGTCGACTTTTTTAAAATTTTTATTTTCTTTTATGCGGCGGTTAAAGCAGGAAGCGATGTACTGCGTGTTCCTCCCGACAGATTGTTGTTGCCATTTGGACTGATTATGCTTACCTCCTCCTTGCTAATGGCCCAAAGCATCAAGAGCATATTGCCATAGGTCAGTTTGTGCTTAAGTGGATGTTTCCGACATTTTCAGTGATATTTCCTCTTTTGCTGCTTATCGTGTCAGGATTCCGAAAAAAAGGTAGCAGTAAAGGAAAAGGGAATGCTTCATAAGACACTATCTTAATGTTGAACGACACGTCAGTATCATTTACTTGCCCCGTTATTTGTTGTTACCTCTTTTGCCTTGTTGCTCTTTTGTAATGGAAGCAGAGGTGGGAGGCGGGAACACTCAGAAATCGTGACCATCGAGAGAAAAGAAAGCGAAATGTGTATCCAATTTGCTTTTTACCTACGGTAACCAAGAGCAGCAGTGGCATTCCTGCCAAGACGATATATTCGGATGGTCGCGTGGTGCGAAAAGCCAATAACATAGGCTCCCAGGGATTATGAATACCGAATAGCCAATTCACCAGCAGATTGGTTCCGAGAATGAGTACCATAAAGAGTGTGAATATCCAGAGTATTTTCATCAAATATCCCCCTCGTGTGTATGAGTTGAACGTATATCTTGTATACATTGTGATGCAAAGTGGCTCAATTTATCCGATCCCATTGACTTGAA
Organism: Paenibacillus sp. 23TSA30-6; assembly: GCF_014858585.1. Taxonomy (NCBI): domain Bacteria; kingdom Bacillati; phylum Bacillota; class Bacilli; order Caryophanales; family Paenibacillaceae; genus Paenibacillus; species Paenibacillus sp. 23TSA30-6. The sequence goes on from NZ_SLTL01000015.1 coordinate 131,258, forward strand.
ATGAATTAGGATTTATACTTATTCTAAATTAATTTTTGTTGTGATTATAAGTTGAGAATAAATATAATCTGCGTTCGTTAAGGGAGATGCGGTATGAGAACTTTGAATTTAACTTCGCAGCGTCAAGCAGTGTACGATGTGGTCCGTGAGGCCCACGATCATCCCACTGCGGCTGACGTTATGAACCGGTTGATGGAGCGCGGATACAATCTTGCCTATGGAACGGTCTATAATTCACTGCGTTATTTGACGGATAAGGAATTAATCCGCGAATTGAAGCTGGGTGAGGCCGCCAGCCGTTATGACGGACGGATGGACGACCACCAGCATATTATCTGTCAGGTGTGTGGACAGGTAGATGAAGTGATGAGCGAGGTTCCACATGATTGGATTGAGACGGTTGCGCATGAAACGGGGTACACTATTGCCCATGCCCATGTCGTATTCGGAGGAGTGTGTAAGGAATGCCAAAGCAAGCGAATCAGGTAACGAATCAGCTCAAAGCGGCAGATATGCCGAGACGGGTGAAGGGCATCTGGACCTCCATGCTGTCAGCTCCCTCTGTTCCTGCGTTCCAGGCGGTTCCTTCCAATGAGCCGTTGTACTGTCCAACGACGCGTCGCATCGTTCTGATCAGCTCGGTTCCAGGTGTAGTTCACGGCTTGGTGCGTACGCTGTCAGATGCATGCTTTGACGTGATGGTGTTCCACCGCTGGGAGCCTGAAGTACAACGTCATCTGGGAAGCGATCTGTTGATTTACGATTTGACCGCTACGGATACACGGAGTGAATTACTGGATATCCGTAATCGTCTTGAGGCGGAACAGATGAAAGACACACCTGTCATGTATGTGATTCAGGATCGGATGGCTGTACGTGCGCATGAGCTGCTTCCTTCGGAAGAAGTTCTGGTATGGCCGCTGGCTTCCAATCATATGGTGCATGATATTGAACGGATGATTGTACGTCATCCGGCAGCTTCCCGGCAGGCAGTGCAAGGCAGCCGTCGTACGGTGTTCAAGGACATCTGGATTGACCGTGATAAAATGTTAGTATATAAAGAAGGGAATCAATTGAATCTGACCAAAACGGAATACGACTTGCTATTGAAGCTGATGGATGCTCAAGGCAAAGTCATTTCTCGTGAGCAGATGATGCACGATATCTGGGAGACGGATTTTGTAGGCGGCAGCAATGTCGTGGATGTGCATGTCAAAAGCTTGCGCAAGAAGCTGGGCGACCGGCCTGCGGAGCCTGAATATATAGCAACGGTAAGAGGTGTAGGCTACAGATTGGCGGATTGAACGGAAGCTGATCAGGCTATGAATTGCCGCCGGATGGAGACATTCGGCGGATGTATATAAGTCCCTTTGAAGAAACTGACATTAGGTGTGACGGTTGACTTTATCAGGATATATACACTACAATCGGTAGTGCGAGGTGCTTCTTATGAAACGACTGAATTTTAAAACTGGCGAAACCGGACTCAACCGTTTTTTTGGACCTCTGGAAGCCAAAATTATGGATATTTTATGGTCCACTTCGGATCGGAGCATTAAAGAAGTGCAGACCGCGTTGGAGGGGGATCGGGACTTTAATTTCAATACGGTGATGACCGTGATGAACCGTCTGGTGGAAAAGGGGATACTGAGCAAGAGTATACGCGGGAGAACGTCTTTGTATCGACCGGTTTTGAGCAGGGAAGAATTCAGGGATGAACAGTCCAAGGAGTTAAGCCACGAACTGGTGGATGAATTCGGCCCACTCGCTGTAAATCATATGATTGATGCTCTGGAGGTGGCCGATCCTATGCTGATCGAACGTCTGGAACAAAAAATTAAACAATGGAAAAAGGATATATAGACGATGTGGAAAACACGTTCTAAATTACTGTTTACAGCAGGCGCCTTTATTTCGGGTTTCGCCCTTATACAGATGGGTATGTACGCCGGGCAGCATATTTTCGGCTGGAAATTGGATTTTAACGTGTTTCAGATTTGTAGAAGTCTGTTGCAGAACTACGGAATTGGCTACATGGTGGATGCGCTCAGTGGACTCGTCTTTCTCACCTTTGGGATTGCCGGGGTAGAAGCGATACGACAGTGTATGGCCACAAGGGCGGCTTTCCGCAGACTGCACCGGATGCGTGATTCGGTGCTTACGGAGGCTCTGGGTACACGATATCGCGACCTTGGAGCTGACCGGATTTGGGTCATTAATTACGCCAAGCCTGCCGCATTCACCATGGGCTTGTGGAAGCCTCGTATTGTGCTGTCCTCCGCATTGCTGTCAGTACTGGACAAGCATGAGGAGGAGGCAGTTGTATACCATGAGGCGTATCATATGAAGCATTATGATCCGTTGAAGACCTGGCTGCTGCAAATGTGTGCTACATTGCTGTTTTATTTGCCTGTGCTGCGTCATATTACCAAGCTTTACAAGACAGCCCGCGAAATTTTGGCTGACAATGCAGCCATTAACCGAACAGGTTCACCGATGGGAATTGGAAGTGCATTGCTCAAACTGCTAAGTATGACGCCCGCCAATGCCCATCTGGTGAATTCCGCCGCTTGTTCCTCTTTTGCAGAAACGTCCATTAATTATCGGATATCACGTATTTTGGACCCTCAGCAAGAGCCGGTAATCCAACTGCCCTGGCGTTCGATTATGTTTTCCGGTTATGTGCTGGTGATGCTGACGCTTATGTTTGGACTGGCGTTAATGTAGTTTGGCAAGTTATATCCTAATGGGTGGCGCTTTACGCGCTACCGATTATTGATATGTAATACACTACACATTGTAGTGTTATTACCTAATCTGTACACAACCTAAAAGGAGATGAGCATATGAATCAAACACTTACGAATATTGGATTACTGTTGGTACGAATCTTTACAGGAGTCATTTTCAGTGTTCATGGATTACAAAAATTTCAGGGACTGGACGGAACCTCCGGCTTCTTCCAAAGTATCGGACTTCCTGGTTGGTTGGCTCCTGTGGTCGCTGCGGTTGAACTGGTTGGCGGTATTGCACTGGTACTGGGTATTGGAACACGACTTGCCGGAGCAGCATTGACCATCGTTATGATCGGTGTATTGCTGACTGCTAAAAAAGGACAGCCCTTTGGCTCAATTGAATTTGATCTGCTGGTTCTGTTCACTAGCCTTCAGCAAGCACTTGTTGGTGGACGTTTTCTGGCGGTGGATCAGTTGTTTGGCCGTAAAAAGCCTGAAAGCAGCAACGTACAGGTCTAAATGATCATATAACCGCGTCCTTAGTCTCAGGGCGCGGTTTTTTTGTTTTGCTCATTTACGAAAATTGGATGTAATTCATTTGCTTTATTTAACCGATATAACTTCCATCGAGTGTAATTTCAAAAACATAGCTTTTCAAGTAAAGGGGAAAAACACATGGAAAAAATGCAAAAGAGAAAAACCATTTGGACACTCAGGAACAAGCTGATTTTAGGATTTTTACTTGTTTTGTTGGTCCCGAGCTTAAGTATATCTATCGCGACTTATAATTCATCGTTTAATGCTATGGAGAAGCAGCTCTACAGCAGTGCAAATCAGGGAGTAGCGACGGCTAATTCGGTTATTGATTATGCACTTGCCAGTAAAATCAAAGATGTGGGTTATTTAGCTAAGGGACTCGACAGCTCCATGATTGATGGTCGAAACAGCCCGTTGATTCAGCCCAAGCTGATTCAATACATAGGTCTGCACGAGGATGCGACCGATATTTTTGTCGGTACAACAGAGGGCTTGATGATCCGCGGCGTACCCAAGGAGAACGAAGGTACATTTGATCCCCGCAAACGACCATGGTACATCGAAGCGATGAAGCAGCCCGGTAAGGTGATGATCACCCCTGTCATCATCAATTCTTCGGGTATTCCTGTTGTCGTGGTATCTCAAACGCTCCCCGATCAGTCTGGTGTTATCGGGATCTCTCTGAATCTGGAAAGTGTACGTAAACTGGCTTCCATCAAAGTGGGGCAAGAGGGATATATCATTATTTTGGATCATACGAAAAAATTTGTGGTCCACCCTACGGCTAAGCCGGGTACATCTCTTGATGCAAGCTTTATTAATGATATGTACGCTGCGCCGAGCGGGCAGTATACATATGTATATGAAGGTCAAGAGAAGTATCTGAACTATGCAACGAATAAGGAAACCGGCTGGAAAATTGCAGGAACCTTCTATCAATCCGAGATTAGCGCTGCCACCGCTGCCATGCGTTACGTAACCATTTTCGTGCTGGCAGCCTCGTTGGTGCTTGCACTTATTGCGATTTTCCTGATTACCCGTTCTGTCCTGGTGCCGATCCGCAGACTGCAAAAATCGGCAGAGCAGATCAGTGAAGGAGATTTGACAGGCGATTTGGAAACAGGAAAAACTGATGAGGTTGGTCAGTTGTCTTCCCACTTTCAAACGATGGTAGACAGCTTGCGCACGATGATTCGAAGCGTACACGAAACAACAGATCGGGTAAGTTCCTCGGCAGAGGAGCTGGCTGCGGGTGCAGATCAGACGACCAAAGCCATCGAGCATGTCACCATTGCTATTCAGGATGTAGCCGTAGGCAGCGAACACCAGGTCCAGAGTGTAAAATATGGCTCGGGGCGTATGGAGGAGCTTGCCCGGCAGGCTGAGAATGTGTCTGAGCGTATGATGGGCGTATCTGAGAATGTGAAGCGAAATGCCGAGTCAGCTCAAGAGGGCAGCAAGGCAGCTACGCAAGCTGTACAGAAGATGCATGACATCGACGAGACGGTTAATGATCTGGGACAGGCGATGGATTCTCTTAGCGAGCGCTCCGGTGAAATTGTGAATATTATCAGCGTTATATCCGGAATTGCTAAACAGACGAATCTGCTGGCACTGAACGCGTCCATTGAGGCGGCACGCGCCGGGGATCATGGTAAAGGATTTGCTGTGGTTGCGACAGAGGTACGTAAGCTGGCCGAGGAATCGGCCAAATCGGCTACCTTGATTTCGCAGCGTATTGATGCGATGCAGGTGGATATGAACCATGCTTTGGCAGCTATGCATCAAGCACGGACACGGGTTACGGAAGGAATTGATTCGGTAAGCACGTCGGAGCAATCCTTTGCAGAAATTAGCCATGCCGTGGAACGAGCGATGGAGCATATCAAAGATATTACCGGAGTGACACAGGAGATGGCTCGGGGAGCAGTAGGTGTCGTTGGAATTATGAGCGACATTTCCCAGATTTCGAACGAGGCAGCGGGCAACACGGAGTCGATCTCAGCCGCCGCTGAGCAGCAGCTCGCCTCTATTGAGGAAATTGCTTCTTCCTCAGCGGACCTGAGCCAAATGGCAGAGGAACTGCGTGAACTGGTCGGACGTTTCCAAGTGGAAGGAAAAGATCAATAAAACGATAAAAGCGCCCAGATACATGAGTTTATCTCATGTCCGGGCGCTTTTTTTGCATGCATTTTGCCACAACTTCTTTGTCGTAGATTTAAAGACTATCTTTGGAATGACTTGCGACGATCCAGCCGAAAACGCATGCGGCGCGGACTGTCGGAAGTGCGTAGAGAACTTCTCTGAACCATATTGTTGAGCAGCAACGCGAAAATGACCAGCAATGTCCCGTACAGCTCAAAATGACTGATGGTATAGCCTTGGAAATACATAAGCACCAGTGTGGTAATCGGTACAAAGTTAATAAACAAAATTCCGTTCAGTGGTGACAGCATTCGGATTCCGGCATTCCAGCTCAGTAAGGCTGCAAGTCCTGGAAGCAGGATCATAAAGCTCATTTCATATTTGACCGACCATACATGCTGCCAGTCTGGTACCGCAACCCAGTTGAAAGCGGAGGCGGTTGCGACGACTACAAAGGAAACCAGAGTTCCGAGCAGGCAGGTTAAGGTAGAGTATCGAAGAGTGGACCACCCTGCAAAATGGCTGCCTCCCATGGAATACACGACCCATCCAATCACCCCTGCGAAAATGAGCAGCAGCGGCAGCAAATGCTGTCCGGCGAGTGTGAAAAAGGCCCATTTTCCGTTCGTAATCACGAGTATAGCTCCAGCCAGTGCGATCATCATACTGATCAGTGTGTATTTTGGCGGCATTTTACGGGTCATGACCCATATCATCGCAATCGAAATCATCGGCATCAGCACTTCCATAATAGAAGCTACAATGGTACCTGCTGCACCCATCGCGTGCTGTCCCTGGAAAACGGCCATATTATAAATGGTAAATCCCATCGTACCAAAGAACAGCAATGTCTTGCCCTTGCCCTCAAAGCGAAAAGCAGCCCGTCCCTCTTTGAGCCACAACAGCACAATTAATATGAGCGTAACCGAAAAATAACGTAAAAATGAAAAGTACAGCGGATTGACTTGTTGCAATGCAATGTGCGAAACCGGAAACATGGCCCCCCAGGACATACTAGCGATCAGGCACAATAAAGATCCGGTCATGATTTGTCTATTCATGGTGAAAAAAAGCTCCTCCTTGCCGGCCTCAGCGGACATATCTTATGGACACATCATAATGGACAGGGAGCTGTTGGTAAAATGATTGAAAATAAACGTTAACATCATTTAAAATGATAATAAGTGACAAGGCCCGTCAATTTTGATGGTCTTGTCCTTCACGATAAGGGGGAGCAGTAGTGGATCTGAACGACTTAAACATTTTCCAGACGGTGGCTGCTCATGGCAGTGTCAGCAAGGCGGCAGCCGAGCTTAGCTATGTCCAGTCCAATGTAACGGCCAGAATCAAGCTACTGGAAAAGGAGCTGCAAACGCCTTTATTTTATAGACATAAGCGGGGCATGATCCTCAACGCAGAGGGCAAGCGTCTGTTGCAATATACGAAAAGCATTTTGTCGCAATTCGAGGAAATGAAACATGCGTTTCAGAGTACCTCAGCGCCTTCGGGGGTGTTGGAGATAGGGATCGTGGAGACGGTGATCGCTCTCCCGGCGATTTTACATGCTTACTATAGCAAGCACCCGGATGTCGAGCTGTCCCTCAAGGCAGGGGTTACGGAGCACCTGGTACAGGAGGTTGCGGAGATGAGGCTGGATGGTGCCTTTGTGACCGGACCGGTGAAGCATCCCCTCATTGAACAGTTGGATGTGTTTCAGGAAAAGCTGGTCCTTGTTTCCCAAGGAGATGACTTTTCCGTTGAGGATGTAACGACCCGTCCGCTCCTTTTATATAAAAAAGGCTGCGGCTACCGTGGGCGGCTGGAAACCTGGCTCAAGATGGAGGGCATTATTCCCAAGCAGATTATGGAGTTTGGAACATTCGAGACGATTATCGGCAGTGTGGCGGCTGGCATCGGAATGACGGTTTTTCCTGAATCCTCCATCAGCGGGCTGGCTGCTCAGGGTCTGGTGCATTGTCATGCAATGCCCGAGCCGTACAACGAAGTGACAACAGTATTTATCCGTCGTAAGGAAGCCTATGTGACCAGTACCTTGCAGTCTTTTATGGATGAAATTATCGCCCAGACGGGGGCATAGCTTTATCGTTGGGGCTCAGGTACAATGAAAAAGATTTGATCTCATTTTTCTTCCTGAAGGAGGGCTACTATGTTCACAATATATCCGGCTGCTTCCCGATTCAGCTTCGATAAGGGATGGCTGCGGGGCAGTCACAGCTTTTCATTCGCGGAATATCAGGATGAGAACAATACAGAGTTTGGCCCCATGCGTGTCTGTAATGACGACGTGATTGCACCGGGACGGGGCTTTGGGGCGCATCCGCACAGTGACATGGAGATTGTCTCCATCGTACTCTATGGAGAGCTGCGCCATGAGGACAACCGTGGACATGTGGCGGTGACCCGTTTTGGAGGCATTCAGCGAATGTCGGCGGGCCGCGGCATCGTCCATACGGAGCACAACGCTTCGCAAACAGAGGATGTCAGTCTGCTGCAATTGTGGTTTAGCCCGCTTACGAGAGGACTGGAACCGTCGTATGAAGCTACTGCGTTCAACCCTGAGCGATTGCACGGTCAGCTTTTGCCTGTCGTTGCCGGGAAGCGTGTTCCAGGCACAGATGGCGAAATAGCTGCGATTAATCAGGATTTGACGATTTATTTAAGCAAGCTTCAGACCGGAGAGCGTGTGGAATTCACACAGTCCGAGGGGCGACGCGTGTTCTTGTTTGTTATCGAAGGCTCACTGCGTGTGAACGGTGAACATATGCTGAACGGGCGCGATTCGGCCCGCATTGAGCAGGAGCCGAAGCTGTCACTGGAGGCACAGGAGCCTGTCTTTTACATGCTGATAGATTTGCCCTAAAAGGAGGTGCGCGCAATGGCGCAGCAGGAAACATGGCTGATCAAGCATGCCGTCACGGGTCGCAGCTTTGCTGACAGCCGCAAGCAGGTATTCGATTGCCATCTGGAATCGGTGGACGGCGTGTTTCGCTTCACGCTTCAAGAGCTGCCGCGTGAGGCGGCGGAGGTGATTGTGCGTTATAGCGGGGAACTGAATGTATTCCGTTTTGTAACGCCGGAGAACGGAGCCGTTGTGAAGCATTGGTATTACGTTAACCCGGAAAACGTGAAATATAATGATCAGACAGGCGAGCTTACACTCGAAGCTGATTCTAAGATTGAATATCATCCCGAGGAGTATTGGGGAGATTAACACCATTTTATATTGAATTTTTGAAGTGGCTGTCCAAGTAAGGTGCGAATGTGAAGCTCACATAAAAAACCCGGGTCCTTCGCACCTCGAATTTGTCGATAAAGGCTTGGAAAGGGTGTTGGCGATAAAAGTCAACGCTTGATTCAACTCTTATCGGCATCGTTTATTACGGAAATGTGAGAGATTGATACCATTGGGGTATGAATCTCTCCATACCGTAACGTCGCACTACCCCACATATCTACATTTGCTTCTTCAAAAACATTCAAGAAGATTCCCCCCTTTAACACAAGGACGTGGCCTCAAACAAAACTGTTTTATACCATCCCATCTACCCCATACACAACCTTTGCATTTTTTCGTCTGTTTTGGTGGTCCTTTCATGTGTAGCAAAATTCCTTTCGTCTGCTTCTTCTTCAAAACCTTTTCAACCTTTCATGGCAATAAAAAAGCCACCCAAATGAGTGACTTGTATCTGCCTATGTATTTATAGCACCAAAGTAACACAGGCGCTTATTAAAACCCGAAAAAATAAACAGCGATAAAACCTATTCCCGCAAGCGGGGTGCAAAACGCTGCGCTGTTGCATAAAAGCATTTGTACTTAGTTACTAGAGAGGAATGACAAGACCATTTTACTGATCACCGAGGCTCGAAAGCTGTGGTGTGTTCCTTATTTGATTTTCCATGATACAAATTTACCACATCAAAAGTCTAACGAACGGCCATCATTCGGTCATAAATTGTTCAATAAACAGTCACTTTTCATAGGCTATAATAACCATCATCGGGTTATTCACAAGTGTAGCCGAGAAACACGCCGAAAACTTACGTTTCCCAAAGAGTTACTCCTCATCGATTCGACTACCATGACGGTGGGAAAAAACACGACTACCCTGGGCTCCTTATCACGGGGAGCGTGCAGGTATTAAACTTCATGTCGCTTTACGAGTCCAAAATGGGCAACCCCTTCGGGTGGTCGAAACGCTCCAAACATGATGGCCCCGTGAGTGAAGCGTTGGCTCAACCGGACTACATTGTGGTGATGGACCGTGCTTATGGGAAACTGGAGCGTCTGGACGACTTCAAAATCCAAGGACAATCTTTTGTCATTCGGCTTCGCGAAAACGTCAAATTTGGAGAAACCTCATGCACTTTCCCGTCTCAAGAAGGCAGATTCATCCGTCATTCGGGATATCACTTGCCGGTTGGGGACACCGCAGTGTCGTTCCGAGCAACGTCATCGTGTGGTGATATTTCGGGGATTTTGAAGGTCGAGAAATCCGAGTCGTTACCGATTTAATGCAGGTCACGGCGGAACAAATCGCACAGATGTATAAAGCTCGATGGCAGATTGAGGTCTTTTTCCGTTGGATCAAGCAACATTTGAATATTCCAACGCTGTTTGGCACGACCGAAAATGCGGTTTATGGGCAACTCTTTTGCGCGCTCATCGTTTATGTCCTGCTTAAATGGTTATTTGATGCCGCTCAAGGGACGTGGCCCAAACATTCCATTCTTTCTTTTGCTCGATTTTCTCGTCTTTTTCTTCTGCAAAATCTACCGGTGGAATGGCTGATCCAGATTCAGCATGTTCTTCTTAAGCGTGTCTCTGCTTCTATGAATCAAATTACTTATTCTGGTTAATCAACAGACGTGCTACTATATCCCTCTATTTTACAAAAACATATAATTCATGTTAGTATACTGATTAATATACCAAATTTATGAAGATAGGATTGATTTTATGCAAAAGTTTAAGCAATTGGGTATTGCGTCATTATCAGCTCTTATGTTGTCATCGTTTACATTCCTGCTTTCGCCAATGCTCAAGCTGCAAACAACGTAGAATCTTCTATAACTTCAGAGACTAAGATTGACTTGGAAAATGGAATTGTTGATGAAAGAGTAGAGCAAGAATTAAGACAAGTTGATTATGATGACCTTTTCAAAACTGTAGGCACTAATCTTGGACTGGTCGATACTCAACGTCCATCTGGAGAAGTAAGTACACAAGGCTGGAGATCAAAGTTCGCAAAAGAAGTAGCGTTAGAATTAATTTCTAAACTAAAGAATATTGGATCACGTGCTTGGAATGAACAGATAAAAATTTATGTAGATAAGATACCGCTTTTGACCGACGGTGCAAAAGAAACTTTGAAATATTATCTTGGCTATCAAGTAATAATGCAAGCTTTGGATATCATGGTAGATTTCACAGGCACAGCAGAGGATGGTCTTGCTTACGCCTTAAAATATGTTGGATTGCCTGCATGGTTGGCCGAACCCGCATCGAGAGCAATTGTCTTCTTCCTGCTGTAAAACCGAACAAAAGGGGGACTAAACGTGTACATACTCGCATTGATTATACTTATTACTACAGGTTTGGTATCCATTGCTGATATTCTGTTCGATATAAAAGATTCAGGTGAAGGAATCAGGTTGATGGTTAAAACTTCACAGGCTCTATTTTTCTTATCATTGTTGTTTTTTGTAGTAAAAAGCGGTACCAAGAAAAAAGACTGAAATCATCAAACATAGAAAAAAGACTGAAATCATCAAACATAGAAAAAGGGTGGAGTTGATAAAATATATCACTCCACCCTTGTTATTGGAATAGGTAAGGGTTTGATATGATCTCCGCCTTTTCCCCTCCTCCACACCGTGCATGCAGCTTTCACCGCAC
>NZ_SLTL01000016.1:0-117450 GCF_014858585.1 Paenibacillus sp. 23TSA30-6
CTTGAAGTTGATGAGCTAAAAAGAGGAGCACTCGTAGACATGAGGAAGCAAAAAAAAGACGACATCTCATTCAAAAACAAAGGAATGAATGTCGTCTTTTTAATGGATTCTCTTTCAGCTATCTGTAAGAACCATGTTTTTCAGTGGCCTCCTCCGCTAGGTCTGTTTTCCTGTTTAGTTCCAAGCCGACAGATTATAGCAGCGCTCTAAGTTCACGTCGGTATTTGTTTAACTGCACGAATGATGGAATAACACGTTTGGCAGAACGGATGCCGCCTATTCTGATGTTGCGGACCACATGATAGGGAGAGATCAAAAGTGTGTGAAGCAAATGTAAATCATGGGCGCTTAACGGACGATATCGTTGATAGTAGTCGACCGCGCGCAGCATCTTGGTCCCGTTCCAAAGACAATTTCGATGAAGAAGATGGGACAAGTCTTTCATTCTTACGTGCAGGGAGCAATTTTCAAAATCGATTAAATGAATTTTGAGCTGTCTGTCTTTAATCAGATTGGGATAATTGTAATCGCCATGTATAAATGCGGCAGCTTTTTGCTCCGAGTCGATTGCTTCTCGAACTTTGGTCTGCTGTAAATGATTCGACACTTCTTCACAGAGAGCCACGAGATGTTCTGTGCCTTTGTAGGGACTGAGGCGTTTTTTGTATCCAGCTATCTCATCATCCAAGCCCTCGTAACGTATTCTGGATGCCGGAGCCTCGGTGACAGGAAAGCCTACGGCACTGGAGTGAAATTTGGCTAAGGTGGAAATTCCCTTTTTGAAATCTATTTTCTTTGTAAATTTTGGTCTTCCTCCATCCACCCAATTGGTTAATGTATACGAAATGCCTTCATGGGTCATATAAGCGGTTTGCTGCACTGTCGGATAAACCTTTTGGCTGCGGGTAAACCCGCGCTCATCCAGGAAGGACAACACACGTGTAATAAAACGAATTTCATCTTCTGGGAATTTGTAGGGCTTTAAACAATAGGTCATGCCGGCGGTCTCAATCTTGTGTATGTCCTTCTTTTGACGAGTACGTTGAATTTTGATTCCGTACATCTGCTCAACGTTCGATAAAATCGACATTTTGATCCTCACTTTCTTTTATGCATGTGCCCATTCCTGCAAAATATGAATGATTTGTAAACGAAGGGGCCACGATTGATCCCAATTGTCCAGGATCTCGCGGTTTCTTGAGCGATTCAGGTGTAGGGAGGCATGCCACGCTTCGCGCGGCAGTTTATACAAGGCTGTAACCATTTTTCGTTCAGTTCGGCTTAGTGGTTTGCGTTTTTGGTATCCCTTCAGCAAGGATTGCACAAATTCAGGATTGAATTGGGTCGTATTCATAAGGGCCTTTGCCAGATCTACATAGACTGAGCCGACCTTAACTCGATCCCAATCAATGATTTTGAGTTGACCATCATCTGAAATAATGACATTGGGGATCGTAATGTCGCTGTGTATTAAAGAGGGGGAACGCTTTTCCTTCTGAAGCAGCTTAACAATGGATGTGTCCTGCAAATCCTTCCATGCCCGCTTAGCTAAACGTTTGCAGTCTTTGCCGTGAGCGTTGTACCAGTTGCCGTATTCTTTGTCATGACGGCTGATTTGTGATATTTTTCTTTGAAAAAGACGGTCCTGGTTTTTCCATATCCGCAATTGCTGAAACGTAGGGGATTTCCCACTTCCAATCCGATGCAAGCCAGTGGACGAGGCGTGAAGCGTGGCAAGTGCCCACCCAAGCTTTTCAAAATCTTCAGCATTCTCCAATCCCCGTCCTTTGATCCACTGACTTACATAAAATGGCGTTTCTTGATGTGTAGTCCACAGCTTCCCGGAATGTGTTGGAAGCCACGCGGGCATGTAGCTATACTTTCTCTTTTTCAAAAGCCTGATCATGCTTGCAGCCTGCTCCATCTGTTGGATTGTATTTGAGCGGACCATCTTAGTACGGCTAAAGGGCTTTAATGCATAAGTTCCCTTTTTCGTTTTCACCTGGATCACTGCATTTTTTCGGTACAGTGATGAGACTAAGCTTGATTTTATTGGGATCAGACCGAAACGACTGGTAATTTTGCGAATCCGTGTTTTGGTATAGGATTTCGTCATAAGAACCTCACTTGACTTGTGATTATAGAAAAAGGTAATCCTCTGTTAGTTATCAGTCTATTCATGAGGAAGATGAAGGTGAGTTCAAATATTGCAAGAGCCATAAAAAAAGGAGCAGCGAAAGTTCGCTACTCCTTTTGAATTAACTCTGTATTTTGCAAGCTGGAATAGGGTCTGGATATTTAATCATTACTATCATCGTAACGGTCATCATCATGATCATCGTCCGTATCCATGATTTTTCCAGATGTCGCATGGATTTCGATGTCAACGGTTCCTTCGTTGGTGAGAATCTTCACGTCATAGATAAATTGTCCGTCTTCCTTGTCCAATTGGGTAGACAGAAGGGTACCGGGTACTGTCTTAAGAGCAATCTGTCCGGCCTGTTTTTCGGTTATGGTGATATTACTTGGCTTGTTTAGGGGCTTCTTGGCATTCAAGTTATCATCCAACTTTGAATGGGACCGAAGGGTTTTTCCAGTATAAGCATCCACATCCACGTCCCAATCTTTATTACCCTGTTGAAGTTCCACCTCATAGTAGGCTTTTCCGGTTTTATGTTCCAGTTCTACATCTTCAACCTTAGCACCATTGCCCACAGCCTTTTTGGCGATATTGGCAGCGGCTGTCGCTCCAATGAGATTCGCAGGCTTGGCTGCCCAGACGGCATTCGCCGAAACACCTGCTACTGTAGCACCGAGCAAAACTGTTGCCGCCATGATTCCTAATGTATAGTTTTTTTTCATGTATAGTTCCTCCTTGTGATGTAAGCTTGAGTACAGCTTATCTATTGAAAATGAGAGGAACGTAATAAAATCATTAGAAAACGATGAGAGAAAATGAGCGATGATGAGAAGAGAGTCATCATTAATCTTCGTTGTCCTGTTTTTCTTTTTCCCAAGTTACAGAATCAATAGAGCCTGATACCGCGTTGACCTGCACCACGGCCTCACGCCCATCCTTCACATCAACCTCAACGAGATAATAAAGGCTCTTTTCGTTACGATGAAGCTCAATATCATCTGTGGTTCCTCCGTTCACCGCCTTTGCAGCAAGCTGGGCCGCTTCCTTTTCTGTGATGACGAGAGATACAGGATCAGGTTTAGGGGAGCTTGGGGTGTTTTTCTGGGGCTCCTGTGTCGTATCCGTATAAGCTTGTGTTCGTCGAATGGAGTCAATATGGCCGTTATAGGCGTTGACTTGTATTTCGTATTTTCCTTTGGGACGCTGCAGCATGATCAGATAAGCATCATTCAAGCGTTTGGATTCCAGCACCTCGCCGGGATATTGATGCAATACAGACTGGATGGCCGCATTTTCCTCCAACGGTGAAGCTGATAGCGACAGTGCCCAAGGCGATTGCAGAAGGTAAAGTGTGATCAGTATAGCCGCCCCTGCCGCCCCAATCATCCACGCATAGATGGCTTTCATCGTTATTCTCTCCTTTTGGTTAATCTGCGGGAACGGCGGGGAGGATGATCGTTGCTGTCGTTCCGCTTCCCTGAATACTTTCTAGCCCAATGTGAGCATGAAGGGCCTCTGCAATTCCTGTAGCCAGCGATAAGCCTAGTCCGGCTCCACCTTCTTCGCGGCTTCTGGCTTCATCCACACGATAGAAGCGGTCAAATACTTTAGATAGCTTGTCCTGCGGAATTCCAATCCCTTGGTCTGTGATTCTGATACAAGGTTGAGCCATCTCACCCGTGGTTCCAATAGTTAGGTGTATCGACTCGTCACTGTATTTACGTGCATTATCCAAAAAGATAAACAGTAGCTGTTTCAGCTTATTTTCATCGCTGTAGCCCATACAGTCCGCCTGCACGTCCAGTTGCACTTCCCGGGCAAAAGCATTTTCAAATGTGACCTTCAACTCTGTCACGATTTTGCTCAGGCGAACCGGCTCCAACACGATATTCCATTGCTCCTCGTTTCTCGCCAAAAGAAGAAGCTGCTCTGCCATTTCCTTCATTCGTATCGCTTCGGAATGGATGGCTTCAACGGACTCGGCGAAAATCTTGGGATGCTGCAGTCCCCGGCGTTTGAGCAGGCTAGCATAGCTTTCAATAATGGTGAGGGGTGTTTTCAGTTCATGGGATGCATTGGAGACAAACTGTTCTTGCCGGACAAAGTTGCGCTCCAGCAATTCAATCATGTCGTTAAACGTTTCTCCCATTTCTACCAGTTCGTCGCGTGATGAGGAGTTGAGCGGAAGGAGCTTAAATTTCCCGCTACGTTGAATCTCTTTCATCGTGCTGATCATAGATGTGATTGGACGTGTAATGAGTTTGCCGAGCAATCTTCCCGAGATCACGACAGGAATGAGCGCAATCCCTGTGACAGCTATAAGTACGATTCTGAGTACCTGTAGCGTCTGCATCGTCGGTTGCAGACTTTCGGTTATCTGAAGATTGACGACCTCTCCATCGCTCCAGATCATGGGAACCGATACAAGAATGTAACGGTTGTTTTCATGGGTAATCACGCGTACTTGTCGTGTCTCATCATAAACAGCCTTCATCAAACTGAGAGATTGCTCCGAAGAAGAGGTGATCGGGGAAAGAAAATCGCCCTCCGGTTTCATTAGACGAAGCATACCGTCTGGTGGCACATAGGCTCGAAGAAGATCCCCTGCGACTACCGCTGCGGGGGCGCGCTGAATGCCGCGAATCATGTTGTCCGCTGCGGCTTCTACCTGATCTTTGCGGCTGTCTATCGAAAGGTGGCTGAACAGGAAATAGACCGAAAAGTTAATGGCCACAAGTAAAATCGCGAGTAATAACGAGGTGTACATATGGATCTTGTTTTGCAGCTTCATAACGATTCCTTCAGCACATAGCCAATTCCGCGTACTGTATGAATCAGCTCAGGGAGCTGGCGCGTGGGGTCAATTTTATTGCGCACGTATCGGATATACACGTCCACTACGTTGGTATCGCCGTAATAATCAATACCCCATACATTCTCCAGTAATTGTTCTCGGCTAAGCACCTGCCGTTGATGTCTCAGCAAATGAACGAGCAAGTCAAACTCTCGTGGCGTAAGCTCAATGCTGTGCTCACCGCGAAGAACTTCACGGGTACCTTCATGGAGGCGTAAATCCCCGGCATGAAGCCATGCATCTTCCACTTCGGGAACGGCTTCTTTCGTTGCACCTACCCTAAGCGCGGCGCGGACACGTGCAAGCA
This sequence comes from Paenibacillus sp. 23TSA30-6, assembly GCF_014858585.1. NCBI lineage: Bacteria > Bacillati > Bacillota > Bacilli > Caryophanales > Paenibacillaceae > Paenibacillus > Paenibacillus sp. 23TSA30-6. The sequence continues at coordinate 5,302 of NZ_SLTL01000016.1, forward strand.
GCTCTTCGATCACAAAGGGCTTGGTAATATAATCGTTAGCTCCTAGATCGAGCCCCTCGACCTTATCTGCAATAGAACTTTTGGCCGTCAGTAAAATGACAGGAATGCTCGCATCATCCTTACGAATCCGCCGCAGTAGTTCGATGCCACTGAGGCCGGGAATCATAATATCCAGCAGGACCAGATCCCAATGACCTTTGCAATATGTCTCCAGTCCGTCAATTCCGTTTTTTTCTTTGCATACTTGATATCCTTCAAACTCAAGCTCGATCTCCAGAAGCCGGGCAATTTTCTCTTCGTCTTCCACGATCAGAATGGATTGGTTCATTGTGATGCCCTCCTGTAGGCGAATAGCCGATACGGAAGTATTTTAGCATAAGCGGTTGAGTAAGACACGCTTAAGCAGCACAGGCTTTGTAGGGATATACTAGATCAGACATATCTATACATAGAGTATTTTTATACCAAGGATTGAGCGAATTTTCTTATGTTATATTTCTTTACATTGAAAAGGGATAAAATGTCATGGTAGCGCTATATATATCGTCTTTTATCCTGTATGCACAATAAACATGCCTTTGTTTTGGTCAGGACGAACATTGTTTATGGAAGGAAAGTTGCAGTAACATAAGTTAAACCTACTCAATAGAGGAAGAAATACATCATGTCTAAGCCACAGGAGGGTCATATGGAAAACGAAAAAGAAAAACGCCACCCGAAAACGTTTGAGCCTTTTGCATTTATTCTCATTGTGGCTACAAGTGTTCTGGGAGCTATTATCGGAATGCAGATCGTAACCAGCCTGGGGGTGACCCCAAATACGGCCATCATCGGAGCGTTAATCGCGATGCTGATTGCACGTATCCCGTTTAACTGGTTTTTACGTTATAAATCGGTACATCGTCAAAATCTGGTCCAGACGGCGATTTCCTCGGCTACCTTCGGGGCGGCCAATAGCCTGCTGATTCCGATTGGAATTCCATATCTCATGGGAACCCCTGATTTGGTCGTACCCATGCTGCTGGGGGCGGCGTTGGCTATGTTCGCAGATGCAACGATACTGTACAAAATTTTTGATTCCAGACTGTTCCCCGCCTCGGGTACCTGGGCTCCGGGTGTTGCGACAGCGGAATCCATCAGAGCCGGGGACAAGGGCGGCAAGCGTGCCGGATTGCTGGGTGTCGGCGCACTGATCGGGGTAGTCGGCTCTTATCTCAGCATTCCGATGTCTGCCTTTGGTGTTGCTTTTATCGGTAACATTTGGGCCTTGGGCATGTTTGGTGTCGGCTTATTGATTCGCCAGTATTCCATGCCGCTATTTCAGATTGATGTAAATGCGCTATACATTGCGCATGGAGTGATGATCGGGGCGGGCATTGTGGCGCTGATTCAGGCTGCTGTACTCGTATTCGGCCGTTCCGGCAAGAAAAAGGACAGTACCGCTGCGTTTTCGGATAAAGCTTCAAATGAAGCATCCGGCACGAGTAGCATTGTCGTGGATGGGGCTCCCGTACATGCCTCTTCGCAGGATGAAGAATACACCCGTCCGATTGCAGAGGCTCGTCGTACGCTTGGACTCGGATTCATCGCGTATCTGGCGATTTCCCTGCTGATCGCCATCATCGGTGGACTGGTTACGCACATGTCCGTAGGCATGCTGATCGGCTTTATCGTGTTTGCAGCCTTTGCCGCGTTCGTGCATGAAATTATCGTCGGCATTGCCGCCATGCATTCCGGGTGGTTCCCCGCCTTTGCGGTCGCCTTCATTACCTTGCTTGGCGGTATGATGATCGGCTTTCCGCCAGTGGCTTTGGCATTGCTGGCCGGGTTTAGCGCGGCTACAGGTCCTGCCTTTGCGGATATGGGCTTTGATTTGAAAACAGGCTATATCCTGCGTGGCAACGGTAAGGATAAGGAGCTGGAACGGGAAGGTCGAAAGCAACAGTATATAACGGCTCTGATCGCCTTCGCTGTTGCACTGGTGACTGTAGCTCTGGCTTATCCGAGTTATTTTGCGCAAAATCTGGTGCCACCGATTGATAAAGTATATGTATCCACCATTCAGGCCGGAGCTACACCGGGTGTGGCAAGCCAGCTCTTGCTGTGGGCGATACCGGGAGCGATTCTCCAACTCATAGGTGGCTCCAAGCGCCAACTGGGTGTTATGTTCGCGACAGGGCTACTGATTGCGACAGCGAACGCGTGTTGGGCTGTTCTGGCCGGCATCGCAATTCGCTTCCTCGTAACCCGTTTTGCAAAAAAAGAGGTCGTTTCTTCCATGACGATTCTGGCCGCAGGTTTTATCGCAGGGGATGCGCTGTACAACTTCTTTAATTCCGTATTTAAACTAAAAAAGTGAGATGATGCAGATGGACGCTTTGAAGCTGGATGAGAGAATTGCTGAATATGCCGTTTATGGCGGTGCTGTTCTGGGCGGAGGAGGCGGAGGCTGGATTGAAGAAGGTCTGCGGATCGGAAAGCTGGCTCTTGAAGTGGGACAGCCGAAGCTGGTATCCGTCGAAAGCTTCGCAGATGACGATCTCTTCGTCACCGTGGCTGTCGTTGGTGCCCCGGCTGCTCCGAATAAATATGTGAAGCCTGTTCATTATGTGAAGGCGCTGGAAATGGTGTCCTCCATGACAGGAAAGGGTGTCCGGGCCTTGCATACGAATGAAAATGGCGGCGAAACAACGATTAACGGCTGGTTTCAGTCGGCTTTGAGTGGTATTCCGGTTGTGGATTTTGCATGCAATGGCCGGGCACATCCGACGGGTGCAATGGGCTCTATGAATTTGACCGAGCTGCCAGATTACGTTAGCCGTCAGGCTGCGGTGGGCGGACGCGGAGAGCATTATATTGAGGTAGGGATTTCAGGCTCTCTGGACCATGCTGCATCGCTGGTTCGTAAAGCCTCGGTAGAAGCTGGAGGACTTGTAGCGGTTGCGCGGAATCCGGTTACGGCTACTTACGCGAGAGCCAACGGTGCGCCGGGAGCCATTTCCCGAGCAATTGCTGTCGGAGAAGCGATGCTGGCTCATCAGGGCGAAGCAGCGATTGCAGCCGTGGTCGCTGAACTGGGCGGCAAGGTGATCGTCTCAGGAGAAGTAACAGAATGCAAGCTTGAAACTTCGGGGGGCTTTGATGCCGGATTGGTTCGTATTACCTATAGCGGCCGTGCCTACGAAATGACCTTCTGGAATGAGTACATGTCCCTGGAGCTTGACGGAGAGCGACTGGCGACTTTTCCAGATTTGGTCATGACACTGGATCTGGATACAGGCAGACCTGTAATCACTGCCGCCGTAGCGAAAGGACTGCGACTGGCTGTCATTGCGGTTCCGAAGGAAAAGTTGCTGCTGAGTACAACTATGTTTAACACCAAGCTGCTGCAACCGATTGAGCAAATTATTCATAAGCCTATACTGTCCTATCTATAAATGATTTCGGGAGGAATGCAAAGATGGCACTTCAACAGACATTAACCGTATTCGAAGCGCTGGACAGCGCCTTTGTAAACGGAGAGCGGGTTAAGCAGTTTTTCGCCGGATACGAGGATATTGTGGTAACCGTAAAACAGGTAATCGGAGCCAAGGGAAGCACGGATTTTATACAAGTGCTTATTCCGGGTACAGAAGGTAAAAGCTCGGGAGGTACAGCACCGACATTCGGCATTGTCGGACGCCTGGGCGGGATCGGCGCACGTCCTTCCCGAATTGGTCTTGTATCTGATGCGGATGGAGCTATTGCGGCGGTGGCTGCCGGGCTTAAGCTGGCGGATATGCAGATCAAAGGTGACAAGCTGAAGGGTGATGTGATCGTAACTACACATATTTGCCCGGATGCACCTACCCGTCCGCATGAGCCAGTTGATTTTATGGACTCCCCTGTGGATTTTTTGGAAATGAATCGTCATGAGATTGTTCCCGAGATGGAAGCTATTTTGTCTATTGATACAACCAAGGGCAATCGTGTCATTAACCATAAGGGAATCGCCATTTCACCCACGGTGAAGGAAGGCTATATTTTGCGAGTCAGTGAGGATCTGCTGCGCCTGATGGAACAGACTACGGGACAACTGCCTGTTACTTTTCCGGTAACCACGCAGGATATCACGCCGTACGGTAATGACTTATACCATATTAATTCGATTTTGCAGCCTGCTGTAGCGACGAATGCGCCTGTAGTCGGTGTGGCTATTACAGCGCAGGCTGCTGTACCAGGATGTGGCACCGGAGCGAGTCATGAGATTGATATCGCGGCTGCTGTACGTTTTTCCATTGAAACGGCCAAGGAATTTACGAATGGCACTTGTGCATTTTATGACCCGCAGGAATTTGTCAAAATTAACGAATTGTACGGCTCCATGAAGATACTTCAGACAGCAGGCAGTGCGAAAAACCACGGCTGATGCTAACAGGGCAGGCCACAGGCTTGCCCTTTGTCGTCAGGAGCGTAAAATAAAATGGATACGAAAGCAGGGGATTAAAGATGGATAAGCTTGGGATGATTACGATTGGGCAAGCGCCCCGGACAGATGTGGCTCCTATCGTGGAACGGGCTTTGGAAGGACGTGCAGAACTGATACAGGCAGGTGCGCTGGACGGTCTTTCTTTTGCTTATATACAAGAGCATCTCTCTCCGTCGCCGGGAGAATATGTATTGACCTCCCGTCTGACGACTGGAGAGTCGGTAGTTATATCACGCGAAAAAATCCAGCCGCTGCTTCAGGAGAAAATTACGCGCATGGAGGAACAGGGCATTCGTACGATTTTATTGCTGTGTACCGGCGTATTTCCAGGATTGCATACCCGAACCGCCTTTTTGATCGAGCCGGACCATGTGCTTCCTCCTGTGATTAAGGCGATGTCTGGCGGACGGCGGGTCGGCCTGATTGGTCCGCTGGAAGAGCAGAAGGACAATCTCAAGCTCAAATTCAATCCTCACGGAATGAATCCCGGGTTTGCGGCGGCCTCGCCTTACAGCAGCAGTGAAGAGGAATTTCGCCATGCTGCCGGGCAGTTCAAGGATCAGGCTGATCTTATCGTGCTGGATTGTATGGGGTATACGGATGTTCACAGAGAACTGGCGGCGCGTTACGCGGGGGTTCCAGTCGTATTGTCCAATGCCCTGATCGGCAAGCTGGTATCGGAAATGGTGTAAGCATATAAGCTGACTGAAAATTTACATGATGGTCACTACACAGGCGGATGGTGATGCTTCCCATCGCTGTTGCCCCCGGATTTCCGGAATGAATGCACTACGGTAGAAATCCGGGAGCAGCTTAGGCTTACGATGCGAGCTTTCCTACGGAAAGCTTTCAGGCGATCGCTATCGCTTGTCCAGCACCATTCCGCCTGCTCCGTTCCTATGTAAATATTTGGAGGTTAGCTTATACTGTATAAAAATAGGAGGTAAAAAAATGAGCCAACAACGTGTTGAAATTAGTAAAAATGTATTGCAAAAATGTCTGGGACTTACCGCTGGAGAGACGCTTCTGGTGGTAACGGACGATGATAAAAAGGAATTGGGCGAGTCCATTTATGAAGCTGGCAAGGCGCTGGGGGCTGAAGCTGCTATTTTGACGATGAAGGTACGCTCCAAATCGGGGGAGGAGCCTCCGGCACCTGTCGCCGAAGCTATGCTCCGCTCCAACGTTGTCGTATGTGTCACCCGGTATTCGCTGACGCATACCCATGCCCGCAAGCAAGCCGCAGCGTCTGGAGCGCGTCTGGCGACGATGCCTGGCATGACGGACGACATGTTCATGAACGGGGCGATTGCTGCTGATTATCCGAAGGTCAAGGCGTTGACCGAAGAGGTGACCGCATTATTGACGGCTGCCAAGCAGGTGCGGATTGAAAAGGATGGTTACAGCCTGAGCTTTAGCATTGAGGGTCGCAACGGCGTGCCCAGCACGGGCATGTATCTGAACCCTGGCGAATCCGGCAACCTTCCTTCCGGCGAAGCGTATATTGCTCCACTCGAGGGGACGGCGCAAGGCCAGATTGTTGTGGATGGCTCTGTTGCGGGAATCGGTGCCTTGAAGGAGCCGCTACTGCTGATGGTCGAAAACGGCAGGTTGACAGCCGCAGAAGGGGAAGCCGGACAGCCCCTGCTGGAAATACTGGGCGACGGTGACGGCAGAATGCTGGCCGAATTCGGTATCGGGACGAATGATAAAGCGCGTATTACAGGTGTTGTACTGGAAGATGAGAAGGTATACGGCACGATTCACGTAGCTTTTGGCAGCAATAATACTTTTGGTGGGACCATCGCTGCGGGTGTACATATTGACGGTGTCGTTCAGCGACCGGATGTATATCTGGATGACCGCCTGATTATGAAAGCAGGGCAACTGCTGGAGCGTTAGGTGAATGAGAAACAGCAGGAGCTGTAAAAACGGGGAGGAATTCATCATGCTCGGAATTATCAGAGTGCTTACCATGCAAGACGAAGTAGCTATTGGCCTTCACGGCCGAGTTATCGAGCAGCGTTACGGACTGCCTGTCACCAGTGTGTGTATCCCTGACCAGCCGCAGGGAATCTATGATGATGCAACGGATCGGGAATCGGTGCCTAAAATTGTGGTCGCAGCGCAACAGCTCGTCGAGCAGGGCTGCACGTCCATTGGCATTAGCTGCGCGGCTGATCCGGCACTGGAGGAAACCCGTCAGGCGGTGAATGTACCTGTATACGGCGCAGGCTCCTGCGCGGCGCATCTGGCATTGACAGCGGCCAGCCGTGTCGGTGTGTTAACCATTTTGGAGAAGGCACCCCCGTTGATCCGCCGTATCTTGGGTGAGTCTTACATCGGCACAGAGCGCCCCGAGGGTGTACGTACGACGCTGGACCTGAACACTCCGCAAGGTAAGGAGGCGGCAATGGCAGCGGCGCTGCGGCTTCAGGAGAAGGGCGCAGAGGCCATCGTGCTGGCCTGTACGGGTTTTGTGACGATGAACTTCGCACCGGAGCTGGAGCGCAGGCTGGGCATCCGTGCCATTGATCCAATTGTGGCGCTCGGCGCAGCCGCATCAGTGCGTTGGGAGCGGGAGAATGAGGAAGTTCAGGCAGGATAAGCCTGGCTCATAAAATAATAGGGTATGAAATAAACCGCCTTTTCTTGAAAAGGCGGTTTATTTGCGTTCCATCCGGTAAAAGGTTTTGTTTTGTAAACTTTTTTGGTACACTATCCTGAAAATTAAGTTAGGCGAGAACTTTGCAAAATCCTAAATATATATGTGCCGTTACCGCAAAATAAATAGCAAGGTGGTCTGTCCATATGAAAATACCGGGTGTAACCGTTCAGGAGCTTATGACAATGCCCGTATTGAAGGAGGCGAAGGTACTAAGCGGAGAGCAAGGGCTAAATCGGATTGTCCGTTTTATTGATATTATGGAGGTCCCTGACTTGAAGGGCTGGATCAGGGAAGGCGTACTATTGATGACAACCGCTTATTCCATCCGTCATGAGCCTGAGGTATTGTGTCAAATTATTCAATTATTGCATCAGGGCGGGGCCGCAGCACTTGCGATCAAACCGACCCGCTTTCTCAAGGAAATTCCCCGCAGTGCGCTGGAGGAAAGCAATGCCTGTGGCCTGCCCGTGATTGAGATTCCGGCCGATATTCCATATACAGATATTACACAGCGAGTCATGGATATAGTGTTGAATCGGCAGGCAGAGCTGCTGCGACGCTCGGAAGAGATATATCGGACCTTAACAACGATGGTGCTGGAGAACAGCGGTATACAGGCTGTAAGCGATAATATTGCAGAGCTGCTTAAAGCCCCGGTTGCTTTGATTGATAATGGAGGCCGAGCCATCGTTACTTCACCACAGGAGTGGAATTGGGCGGAGGCGCAGGATTCCCGCTATTTTCCGATTAATGTCGATAAACGCACGGTTGCCAAGCTGGTCATTGCCCGCAACGAGCTGGATGATATGGAGCAGGTGGGGATTGAGCAGGCACGCCTGGTCATGGCGTTGGAATTAATGCGTGAAAAGGCGGTAGAAGATACGGAAAGCCGACTGCGGGGTAACTTTATTGATGAGCTGATGACCCCTCCGGTGCCGTTGCGGCATGAGGTTGAGCGCCGAGGGCGTCAATTGGGATTTAACCCGGCATATGATTGGGAGGTCGCTGTACTGGAAAGCGCTACCGCTCCGCCAGAAGAAATTCTGTCCGGATTGCTGATTCAGGAATCCACCCGGCGACGTGTGGTTTCTCATATTGAGTTCCGTTCCAATCGGGCAATATTATTTCTGCCTACTCTTCATCCGAATGACCATCATGACGGGGCTGGCGCTGATCAGGGACTAACCTGGGCTGGAACGCTGAAGAACTGGAACAGTGAAAAAGCATTGGGAACGGGCGATTATTATATAGGCATAGGAAGTGCCAAAAAGCTGTGGGAGCTGATGCAAAGCTATAATGAGGCACGACGTGCCATCACCGTATCCCAGCGGCTGTATCCCGATAGACGTGTATGTAAATTCGGAGATATCGAAATGCACTATATGCTTGGGGAAGCAATGAACAAAGAGGAATTTGCCGATTTGTTTGAACGTAAGCTGGGCAAACTCCAGCAGTATGATCGGTCTCATGGCAGTGATTTGCTTAAAACGTTATTTTATTATCTGGAAAATCGGGGTAGTCTGATGGATACGGCGAATTATCTTTTTATACACCGTAATTCGGTCAAATACAGATTGGAACGGATTCGTGACATTGCGGATTTTGATCTCAACGATCCACGCGAGCAGTTCATATGCCATACCTGTCTGATCCATTATTATTTGCGGGAACATAAGTAGGCAGATACGGTTGGTTTATGGGGCAGGGAGGAAAAGACATGGATAAGAAAATATTAGTAGCGGACGATGAACCCAGCATTCGAAATGCGCTAGCCTATGGGTTGAAAAGAGAAGGTTATTTGGTAGAAACCGCTGTTGACGGGGAAGACGCATTGGAAAAAGTCCGTTTATTCCACCCGGATGTGCTGGTGCTCGACGTGATGATGCCCAAGCTGGGCGGATATGAGGTGTGCCGCCGTCTGGAAAGTCGGAAGGGCATCGGCATTTTGCTGCTGACTGCCAAAAACGATATCGTGGACAAGGTGCTCGGGCTCGAGCTGGGCGCGGACGATTTTATGAGCAAGCCCTTTGATCTGCGAGAGCTGCTCGCCCGCATCAAGGCGCTGGTACGGAGGCTTGAACGGGAGGGAGCGCCTGCACCAGAAGGATCAGAAACGGCACTTGGACCGTTGCGCGTGCGTCCGTCCAGCAGAACGGCTGAACTGGAGGGAACAACGCTGGATCTGACACCCAAGGAGTTTGATGTGCTGTCGCTTCTGGTGTCACATGCCGGGCGGGTGTACACACGGGACGAGCTGCTGGAGCAGGTATGGGGCTTCGATTATGCAGGGGGAACGCGGACCGTGGATATTCATATCCAGCGCCTGCGCAAGAAGCTCGAACCGCATCAGTCGCTATTGCAGACGGTGTATGGAATTGGCTATAAGGCGGAAAAGGTGCTATGAACGAACGCCAGTTGCTTGGCGCTGGACCCTATCCCCCTTTATCCGAACTGAAATAGGCGCCCTGAAATTGGAAAGGTTTTTTGGCTTCCATCACATATCGTACATCCCCGTGAATATACTTAATAACCAACAAGGCCAAACTGTGCCGTGTATCCACTTGGGGGGGTGCCTAACAATGCCGGAACCACGTCAGCCATATTCATTCGTCGTATCCCGCGAAGATTGGTCGCTGCATCGCAAAGGGTACCAAGACCAGCAGCGTCATCAGCAGAAGGTCAAAGATGTGATTAAGCAAAATCTGCCTGATCTGATTACGGAAGAAAATATTATTATGTCAGACGGTCAGCAGATTATTAAAGTACCGATTCGCAGTCTGGACGAATATCGCTTCATTTATAATTATCAAAAGCAAAAGCATGTAGGCCAAGGGGACGGTGACAGTCAGGTTGGCGATGTCATCGGACGCGATCCTGCTTCCCAGAAGCCCGGTAAAGGCGAGAAAGCCGGAGACCAGCCCGGACACGATATTATGGAGACGGAAGTCAGCATGGAAGAACTGGAAGATATGCTGTTCGAGGACATGGAATTGCCGCATTTGCAGCAGAAAGACAAGGAACAGATTGAGGTTGAGTCCATCGTATTCAATGACATACGCAAAAAAGGCATGCAGGCAAATATTGACAAGAAGCGAACCATTCTCGAAAATCTGCGCCGCAACGCACGTCAGGGCAATCCGGGCATTCATCATATCAGTCCGGACGATCTCCGTTACAAAACATGGGAGGAAAAAACCATCCCCCAATCCAACGCAGTGATTATAGCGATGATGGACACATCAGGCTCGATGGGATCTTTTGAAAAATATTGCGCCCGCAGCTTCTTTTTCTGGATGACCCGCTTTTTGCGCCGCCAATATGAAAAGGTAGAGATTGTCTTTCTGGCGCACCATACCGAAGCCAAAGAGGTCACCGAGGAAGAATTTTTCACCCGTGGAGAAAGTGGCGGAACCATCTGTTCTTCGGCTTATCTCAAGGCATTGGAGATTATCGACAAGCGCTATCCTCCTTCCCATTATAATATTTATCCCTTCCATTTCTCGGATGGCGACAATCTGACCTCGGACAACGAACGGTGCGTGAAGCTGATCGAGGAGCTTATGAAGCGCAGCAATATGTTCGGCTATGGAGAAGTGAATCAATATAACCGCAGCAGCACACTGATGTCAGCCTACAAGAACATTAAAAAGGATCAGTTTATGTACTATGTCATCAAGGAAAAGGGCGAGGTATACCAAGCCTTGCGTACCTTTTTTCGCAAACGGGAAGGGGGAACGGTGGGATGAGTAGTGACCATCAGGAGCTAGAATATGCGATTGCTGAGATTATGGAGATAGCCAACGGATTCGGGCTGGACTACTATCCGATGCGGTATGAGATTTGTCCGGCGGATATTGTATACACGTTCGGGGCCTATGGGATGCCCACGCGCTTCAGCCACTGGAGCTTTGGAAAGACGTTTCACAAGATGAAGATGCAGTACGATTTTGGCCTAAGCAAAATCTATGAGCTGGTCATCAACTCCAATCCCTGCTACGCCTTCCTGCTGGATGGAAATTCTTTGGTTCAAAATAAACTGATTGTCGCCCACGTGCTGGCGCACTGTGATTTTTTCAAGCACAACGCCCGCTTCTCAGCTTCCAACCGCAATATGGTGGAGAGTATGTCCGCTACGGCAGACCGGATTAACGGTTATGAAATGGAATACGGTTCGAAGGCCGTCGAATCCTTCATTGATTCGGTACTGGCTATACAGGAGCATATTGATCCGCAGTTGATCAAACCGCAGCATCTGGATAAACAGCGATATATGGAGCTTAAAACCCGTGAGCAAAAGGAAGCGGGAAAACGGAAGCGCCCAGACGGGCCTTACGATGATCTGTGGTCACTGGACACGGTACAGGAGCAGCCCGATCCGTCTGAGAGCGAAGGCATTCGGGTACGACAGTTCCCGCCTGAACCGGAGAAGGATGTCGTCTGGTTTATTCAGGAATTTTCAGAAGTGCTGGAGGACTGGCAGCGGGATATCATGACGATGCTGCGGGACGAAATGCTTTATTTCTGGCCACAGATGGAGACCAAAATTATGAATGAAGGCTGGGCCTCCTATTGGCATCAGCGGATTGTCAGGGAACTGGATTTGACCGGGGATGAAACCGTTGAATTTGCACTGCTGAATGCTTCTGTCGTACAGCCTTCCAAGCAGAGCCTGAATCCGTATTATTTGGGGCTTAAAATATTTGAGGATATTGAAAAGCGATGGGATAACCCAACCCGTGAAGAGCAGGAGCGACAAGGACGCAAACCGGGCGAAGGACGCGCTAAAATGTTCGAGGTACGGGAGCTTGACTCAGACACCTCTTTTATACGCAATTACATGACCAAGAAACTGACCGAGGATTTGGATCTGTACGTATTTGAGAAAAGGGGGCCGGATTGGAAAATCACAGATAAATCGTGGGAGAACATACGAGACCAGCTCGTATTCTCGCGTGTGAATGGTGGCTCCCCTTATATCGTCGTTGAGGATGGAGATTATCTGCACACTGGCGAGTTAAAGCTCAAGCATCAGTTTGAAGGGATTGAGCTGGATTTAAAATATATGGAGCGTACGCTACCGTATGTGTATCAGTTGTGGGGGCGGACCGTTCATTTGGAAACGATGATTGAAGGTAAGCTGGCCTTATTCTCATACGACGGCAAGAAGCATCATCGCAAGTTTGTATAAGGGAGCAGGGTAACGAACACAGAATGAATATCTAAAAAGGTGCAGCCGTAAAACGGGACTGCACCTTTTTTTCTATCCCATCCACAGCAGTCGAACGACAGCCATACTCACAATACCGACAACAACGGTAGCCAGCAGGTTTTTGCTCCATAAGGCAGTCACCAGTGTAGGAAGGATAGCAATAAGCACTTGCCAATTAAAAGTGACGGAGCCTTCCGTTCGAACGAGTAGATGTTCCATCACGAGCGCCGTGAAAATGCAAATAGGGATGTAGGACAGCCATTGGAGCACAGGCTTGGGCAGCGCCAGCTTTTGCAGCACGACGAAGGGAATGATTCTCGGGATGGCTGTGACGACCATACCGCCGATAATGATGTACATGACATATGGATCAATGTTCATTTGTCAGTTAACACTCCAATCGTTGCGGTAATCATAGTAGCTACAATAACGGCGATATGAGATGGCACCCACCAGGATAAAAGGTACATCAGGATTGCCATACACAGCACGAGCAGCAGACGGTGCTTGAGCTTGGAGGTCTGGACGCTTTGTAGCTGGGAAATAAGCAGAGCCAGAAACATAGCCGGCAAGGCAAAATCCAGACCAAATGCCTCTGGCCGGGAAATCCAGTTCCCGAGAATCCCTCCTGCCACACAGGAGGCAATCCAGACGAGGTAAGCAGTTATATTGAGCCCGTTCATCCAGCGATCACTGATCTGTCCACCTTTGGCCAGTTTATCAGAGGCTACCCCGAAGGATTCGTCTGTCAAAAGAACACCAATCCCTATATTTTTCCACAATGAATACTTTGAGAAATAGGGAGCCAACGATGCGCTTAACAACAGGTGGCGGGCATTTACAATAAAAGTCGTTAAAATAATGACAGAGGGGGGACTGGCCGTAGCCAGCATCGAGCACATAATAAATTGGGAAGCTCCTGCGTAGACAAGCGCCGACATCAGGGCAATTTCCATCGTGCTCACACCTGACGAGGCCCCCACAATGCCTGCCGCGAAGCCAATACACACATAACCGAGCAACGTAGGGATACAATCCTTGACTCCTTGTAAAAAGTGGAGTGGATCGCGCTCCGTTTCGCTCAACCCCGAAGCTATAGACATTTCAACCTTCCCTTCATTCTAAATTTCATTATAGTATATAACGGAACCTTGAAAGTGATCAATGTATTATACATTTGTATGTTATAGTGAACATCATCTATAGCGAACGGGCCTACTTTTGTATCCGTTGTAATTAGTAATGTATAGCCTCCAGAAGATATTTAACAAATTATTTGAATCCGTTGAATATAAAACAAAAATCACTTTATTAGCGATTGAAGCAATCATCATAATCCATATAATAATAACCAACGAACGTTATATATTCAACGAAAGTTCGATTAAGTTTTGTTGTAACCTAAATGCTCATTGAGTTATCAGCACATTCTAGCAATATAATATCGAGGTGATCGACTAATGAACATAACGCTTTTTGGTGGTAGTGGTGCAATTGGGAAAATTTTGACTGAGGTAGCAATTCAAAACGGGGATAACGTTACCCTTTATGTTAGAAATGCGGGGAAAATTGGACAGAAACATGAGAAGCTAAATGTTGTCGAGGGTCAATTATCTAATCAAGACTTGGTAGAACAAGCACTATCGAATGCTGATGTCGTCATTAGCACATTGGGACCCGCACTCGATACGTCCAGAAAATTAAAAGGTACCCCTGTTGCGGATGGTCATGAGGTTATTGTAAATGCGATGAGAAAGTTAAATAAGAAACGACTCATTACACTTGCTACTCCAACCTTGAAATCTGATAAGGATCGGAATTCGATTGCCACAGTTGTACCGGGAATTATGGCCAAGGTGATGTTTCCGAATGGTTATCACGAAATGAAAAAGCTTGAGAAAATCATCAAGCGATCTTCTTTAGACTGGACAGTAGTTCGGATTATTAATCCAAATGTAAGGCATAAGGAAAACGTTCATTATGCTTACTCGCTAGGCGATCAGCCAGCCAAGATGGGGGTATCCCGAGAAAATATCGCTAAATTTATGTATCATGCAGCTTCCGAGCCATCCTTAATTCATCAAATGCCGATTGTATACAACAGTTGAGAAATGATTCGATCTGTTTATCAAGTGAAGGGAGAGGAACGAAATGAAAGTAGAGATTTGGTCGGACATTGGCTGCCCATTTTGTTATATCGGAAAACAGCGTTTCGAGGACGGGCTGGGGCGGTTTGCTTCCAAAGATAAAGTGAATGTGGAGTACCGGAGCTTCCAGCTAGATCCTTTTGCCGAGAAAAACCCAGCTAACGATGTACACGACTTGTATGTTTCAAAGCATGGTGGCAGCAGAGAAGAAGCCAAGGCCATGCATAAACAATTTGCCCAACAAGCGAAGGGTGATGGAGTGGATTTTCAATTTGACCGAATAATCCCTACTAATTCGCTCGATGCGCATCGATTGATCAAGTTTGCGGGTACCTATGGCAAGAGTGCGGAAGTGTTGGAGCTTCTGTACAAAGCATATTTCACAGATTCCAAGCATATCGGCGATGCGGACACACTGGCTGACATAGCGGCGAAAGCCGATATGGATCGCGAGGAAACGCTCAACGTGCTGGAAAGCACGCAATATGTGGATGAAGTTCGTGCAGATGGGCATGAAGCAAGCAGCCTTGGAGCTACAGGTGTACCTTTCTTTGTCATCAACCGCAAATATGCGATTTCAGGCGCACAATCAAGTGAAGTGTTTCTGGAGGCGCTGCAAAAAGCATGGGACGAGGAACATCCGCTGATGACGTTAGATACGACTCTAAACCAAGAATCAGGCAATGTTTGCGAGGATGGTTATTGTACGCCAAAAAATAGTTGACGGAGGCGCCATTAAAGTAATCGTAAAACAGCGGCAGTCCAGGACTTTATTTTCTCGTCTATAGCTGCCGCTGTTTCTTTTATTGGAACTCTTTGGGTTTTAATGCTTGGCGAATCAGTTGATTGAATTGACTCATATGGTGATCAAAACTGAATTGTTCGTCAGTGGCTGTACGTGCAATAAGGCCGTCAATCAGCGCATACAACCAGAGAGAAAGGGTCTCCACATCATAATCTGGATCTACTTGTTTTTCATGAATAGCACTTGTGAGCAGATTTTTGAATGATTCACGCATGATGATATCACTTTGATTGAAGACATGTCGCACACCCTTATTGCGTGAAGCTTCAGCCAAAATTTCGATCCATAATCTCTGGTCCATAGGATATACAGGGTCACTGACACAGCTAGTGATAATCGTCAAAATCTGTCCGAGTGAATCTTTTTCGGTATCTTTAAATTCCATCTTGGTTAAGGCATGGCGCTGTTCTTCTTCCACCAGTGCAATAATAAATGCATCTTTACTCGGAAAGTGGCGATACAGATTCCCAGCACTCATGCCTGCTTCTTTTGCAATTTCGACAATGCCTGTTTTGTGAAATCCATTGCGTGAAAAACATCGAACAGCAGCCTCGATGAGCAAGCGTCTGCTATCGTCTTTTTGTTTCATTCGTTTCGATTTAGGCAGTTCAGAGTTATTCATTGTACTTCAAATGTACAGGGATATCTTCTTGACTCTTATCCCTGTAACCTCCTTGCTTCGAGAAATAATGTACATCTATCATACCATGTACATTACCATAGTCTGTATTTGGATTAAAGCGTATTAAAGGCTGGGCGCTCTTTATTGTTAATATCTCCAAGCAGAGGTAAACGAGACAGCATATTCGCCAGGAAATAAGAGTCCCAAGGGAAATGTTCAGTGATCCCTAGACCGACTACATCATAAGACCGGGCCACATCTTGCAAAACTCGGATAATGGTTTCCATACTTGATCCTTGTGGAAAGCTCTTGGTGTATTTCTCGTATGTTCCCGGATAAGCAACCAGAAGGGAACGGAATTCTTTCATATCCAGTACATCCAGATCAAAATGGACAATAATCTTGGATGGTTTTTTCTCAGCTAGCCATTCGAGTACTTTAGAACTATCCTGTTTAATTTCATCTGGACCTACAATATCCAATTTCATATTTCGCATTGGGTCAGAGTTAAGGGGTTCGAACATATCATTCAATCCTACATATAGCACTTGTTCGGGACTAAAAAGGTGAGGAACCTCAGCAACAAATTCCTGATCACCTACACCAAGCAAATTGGCAAGAACATGAGCATGATGATTTTCAAAGTCTTCAGGGATTGAGACATCAGGGTGAGCATCAACCCATAGCAGAGCAACATCTCCATCATATTTCTCATTCAAATAAGAAAAAGGAGCAAGTTCTACACTGCAATCCCCTCCAAGGACAACGATACGTTCAGGGTTATGTTTATGAATTAGACTTTTGGCTGATCTAGCTTGTTGCAATACGGTACTTTTGGCAATTATACCTTGTTCTTTTTCTACATTAGGGTTCAGATCGACGGGTACTTCTTCAAAAGGACCATTAGACTTGGGAGCAAGCCAGTTTAACAAGTGAGCTCCCAGAACGTAAGGAGGGTTGTTCCCTCCTTGCCATTGAGGGAATAACAAACGCAGTGTACGACTTGTCTCCATTTCATTCATAAGAAATTTCTCCTTTTATTTAAGTTAGTGATCGTTCATTCACTGAAAATGATACAAGATTACTTTTTATATTGCAAACCCTAAATAACAGGGAATGCCTATTTGAAATTATGCTGATTATACAATGACAATCATGAAATTCTAAAGGAAGCTTTTTTATCTTTTATTATTTTTATTGCAAATGAGAAAAATTCTTTTTGATAAAGAAGGAGCAAGCCGATGGCAGTTAAGACAAAGAGTAAAAGAAAGATAGAAACGCTCATATACTAAAGGCAATTCACGACATATAGAAAAATTGTCGTTATAGGCTCTATTAGTGACAAAACTAATTACAGCGGACATCTTTAGTTTTTTATCAATTAAAGCATTTATATTCTCTAGCAACTCTTCCAATTCACGTTCATTTGCTTCGTTTTTATTGTTTGCTAACGAGAATGTTAAAAATGAAAATATTAAAAGGTATATTGTACCTTCTGCCCTTGGAGCCAATGCGGGACTCAAAAGCAGAGCACAAAGACACTTCAACAAATCTGATTGTTGGAGTGTCTTTTGTTAGAAAATAAGCAATTTTGTAAAAATCGAGTTTTTAGTTTGCGTTCACTCATGTTGTTGCAAGCAAGCGGTGAGCAGACATTGAGGGAACTACTGCTGAACAATAACCACTCCGGGATATTTGTTTCCGGTATGAATCTGACACTGTCTGATGACGAAAAATATTATTTTTGCGAAATGTTGAACGAAGTGTATAATTTTGTTTCACAGGAAGGGTGAAACAGTATAAAGCGCTTTCACATGAGTATGAAAGCAGCGAGAATGATAAATAATGATCTGTTCAGATTGGCAAAAAACCTCCGGTGGCTCGGGGATTTTTGTTGTTTATAAGAATTTTCCGCATGTATACAGATGTTTGGCACGGAACTTGCAATACTAATAAATGAGAGAGACGAAGGGGGGGAGACAGATAATCGGTGTAATGTTATTTTCTTTTTGCCTATCGCTCTCATTTTTGCGTTATTTGCTGTAGGCATTATTGGATACGCGCTCGGTGTTTTGGATGCCGGTCAGGGAGTCATCCTTGGCCAGAATTTTGTGGGATATACAGCTTGAATCCATGGTATTGAGTTGCAAAGGAAAATGTAAGCGGTTTATTTTCGGTATCGTAGTACATGCAAAATTTCAAAAAAGGATGTGAAAGAATATGAAGAGGAAGTTAAGTGTGCTGCTTATTTTTTTTATGGTAATGGGTCTACCTTTAACTCCCGCCTTTGCTGCGGATCCTGGTTATTATGATGAAACATACCGTAATCAGATTCATTTTTCCCCCGAGGCTAACTGGATGAATGACCCGAATGGAATGGTTTATTATAAGGGTGAATATCATTTGTTCTACCAGTACCATCCGTACGGAACGGCATGGGGACCGATGCATTGGGGTCATGCGGTGAGCAAAGACCTTATCAATTGGAAACATTTACCGATTGCGTTATATCCGGATGAAAACGGTCAGATTTTCTCGGGAAGTGCAGTGATCGATTGGAACAATACAGCAGGGTTCGGAAAAGAAGCGATGGTTGCGATCTTCACTCATTCCGGGGATAACGGCCAGGTTCAAAGCATTGCGTACAGCTTAGATAGAGGCAGAACCTGGACCAAGTATGAAGGAAATCCGGTAATGCCGGATCCCCCGATATCGGATTGGCGAGACCCTAAAGTATTCTGGCATGAAGACTCCAGGCAATGGGTGATGTCTTTGGCCGCAGCGAATAAAGTAATGTTTTATACTTCCCCCAATTTAAAACAGTGGACCTATGCAAGCGAATTTGGTGAAGATAACGGAATACAGGCCAACAGTGTGGATACCACTTCGTACGCTATGTCTTCACAGGAAGGCGGTTCATTCTCCTATGAGGGAGATATTACCCTTAATAAAAAGAATGGCAGGGAAGGCTCAGGAGGTCTGGTTTTTCGTGCTGACAAGAATGCGAAAAACGGTTATGTCGTCAGTCTGGATGCCAAAAATGATGTCGTTACTTTAAATAAGAATGTCGATGGATCGAATACAGAAATTGCAAGCAAGTCTTTAACCCTAGGAACCTCATCAACTTACAACGTGCAGGTAGACGTATATGGTCATGACATTCAGGTGTTTGTAGATGATCAGTCTGTAATTAAAGAAACTGATACTGAATTTGATTATGGTTATTACGGTCTGACCGCCTGGAATTCAACAGCTTCCTTCCGAAATGTGAATTTCAAGAACACCTCTAACTTTGCAACCAATCTATCTAATTGGACAGCTGTAACCGGCCGGTGGGAAGATACTATGGAGGGGAAAAGCGGTACATCTGCAGATGATGCTTTTATCATAAGTGGTAAGACTGGGGACAACTTTATATATAATGCGACTATAGATTTGTCAGAGGGAGGAGATGAAACAGGATCACTTGTTTTCCGGACGGATGCTGATGCGAAAAATGGATATATGGCGAGTATCGATGCTTTAAACGATAAAGTGAAAATCGTGAAAATGGAAGCCGGGAATAGAACTGTTCTGGCTGAAACCACAGTAACGCTGGATACTTATCAAAGCCATGATTTAAAAGTGAGCACATTTGGAACAAATATAAAGATGTATCTGGACGGAAATCTCATTCATGATATCGATGATGCAACCTTCCTGTCCGGCCATTTTGGATTACATCTTTTGCACTCTTCTGCGATATTTCAGGATGTTCAATTGGGTAGAAATATCATGACCGATGAGAAAGAAATCACCAATCATGATTTTGAAACAGGCGATTTAACCGGATGGACTGTGACCCAGGGTGATACTTTTTCGGATGATCATGTATCCAGTGAAGCGACTTATTGGGGTGGATCCTTCGGACATGAGGGGAATTATCACTTGTGGGGATATTCCAAGCTTCACGAGGGAGATGAAGCAACGGGTGAACTGCATTCCTCCTATTTTAAATTAAGTGGATCCGGTGAAATCAATCTATTGTTAGGAGCAGGCGATGATGGCGATAATACCTATGTATCATTGGTCAGAGCAGCCGACGATAAAGAATTGATCCGCCAGGCCAATACAAAATTTAATGAAGAAAAATATTCAAAACACGTATGGGACGCGTCCAAATATATTGGTGAAGTGTTATATATCAAGGTAGTAGACCATGCAAAAGATGGTTACGGTCATATAAATGTTGATGATGTTAATGTTTATAATGAAGGGACCATATCGGATAAAGTTGACCAGGTTGCAAAAGAGCCAGAGAAAACAGATATGAAACAAAGCGGACTCCTCACAGATTGGTCCGCTGTTTCTGGACAGTGGATTCCTTCCACAAACGGCAGTAACGGAGGAATATGGGAATGTCCTACGTTAGTCGAATTGCCGGTTGATGGCGACCCTTCAAAAAGAAAGTGGGTCCTACAGGTAAGTATAAATGATGGTGCTCCAGCAGGCGGATCGGGCATGCAGTATTTTGTAGGCAGCTTTGACGGTAAAACGTTTAAAAATGAAAATAACTCCGATAAAGTGTTATGGACTGACTATGGAGCTGATTTTTATGCTGCTGTGGATTGGAGTGGAGTAGAAGGGGAGAATGGTGAGAAATATTGGCTCGGCTGGATGAGTAATTGGAAGTATGCCAACGATACACCCACCTCAACGTGGAGAAGTTCAACAACACTGCCGCGGAAGATGGAGCTGACTCAAACCGCAAAGGGTCTACGTTTAAAACAAACCCCTATTTCGCTAAAAAGCATTCGTGACAGAGGGGATCGTATATTGTATACCAATAAAATGATATCGGGTAACAGCCATCTTCTTTCTAATTTATCAGAAGATACATTTGAACTGATCGCTTTGTTTGATGTATCAAATACGGAAGCAACAGAATTTGGCTTTGAAATCCGTAAAGGAAGTGAGCAATATACTACTGTCGGTTATGATGTCTACAACGAGCAATTATTCGTTGACCGTACTCATTCAGGAAATTTTGATTACGGAATTAATGTAGTTGGCAAGCATGAGGGACCATTACATGCTAAGAATGGCACGGTTAAATTGCAGGTAATTGTTGACAGATCAGCTGTAGAGGTGTTCGGTAATGATGGTACGACAGTGATTACCGATCAGATATTCGCGGATTCTGCAAGCAAAGGACTAAAGATCTATAGTAAGGGCGGAAATGTAAAGCTGAAATCTTTGGACCTATATCCTCTAAAGAGTGTATGGAAAGAAAAAAGCTCTTCTTTTAAATCCAATTTATCAGGTTGGACCACCGTTAACGGGAAGTGGGCGGACACCATTCATGGAAAACAGGGACAGAGTAAGGGAGATGCTTTTATAGTATCAAAAGTGACCGGCAGGAATTTTGTATATGAAGCCAATATAAACGTGCCAGATACAGATTCCCACCCCGGTAATTCTGAGAAAGATTTGATAGATAACTCCATTGGAGCGGGTTCATTGGTTTTTCGTTCTGACTTAACAGCAAAGAATTCGTATGCAGCAAATGTTGATATAAAAAATAATATTGTAAAATTCATTAAATTTGTTGATGGGACCGGATATGAAATTGCGACATATAACAATGATGGAAAACTGGATTTACAGCCAAATACAGATTATCATCTCAAAGTAGAAGCGCAAGGCAATATCACTAAGGTTTATTTGAATAATAAATTAGTTATCGACACAAAAGATCAAACTTATAAAGAAGGATACTTTGGTCTCAATGTATGGGATACAACGGCTTTTTTTAATGAAGTTAAAGTGAAACTAAAACATAAAGATGAATGATTAAGAAAAATGATATTTGTATCTCTATGGATTTAGTTTGTGTCGCCGCACAGCGACACAAACTTTTTTTAAAATCACGCACTGCTGTTAAAGGCTGACTGTAGCGCTCGTTGCGGCGGTATGGAAGCGGGGATCAGTGGGAATTATAGCGACCTTAGAGATCGTCGGACACCTTTTGCTGTTCTTACGCTTCAATCCTTGATTCACCCTGCGCTACGAAACGATTAACTTCTTCCAACGACGGCAAGGCTGCAATCGCTCCAACTTTAGTGCACACGATGGCGCCGACTTGATTGGCAAGTGTCACAAATTCCTGCTGCTGCTTCGCGTTGGAGGTAAATGTCTTAGGCTGACTCAGCTGGCTGATTTGATACAGCATTGCTCCGACGAAGGCATCTCCGGCACCAGTAGAGTCGATCGATTTGACAGTAATACTGCCGATTAGCGAACGGGAGGTACCGTTTGAGATGAGAGTTCCTTCTTTTCCTAAGGTAACTGCCACCGTCTTGGCTCCTAACCCATGCAAAAGATCCAATGAAGCATTGCGGTCAGCCAGCCCTGTAATGATGTTTAATTCCTCTTCGCTTACTTTTACCAAATCCGCATTGTGTATTCCTCTTCTGGATAGTGTGATAAATTCCTCCAGCCTGTCTTTCCAAAGGTCCCCCCGATAATTGGGATCAAAGGAGGTGAATTGCCCATTGGCCTTCGCTTCGTCCAATAAAGACAAATACGCTTCCCGAAAAGGATCGGCGAGCAAGGCCGTTGCCGAGCCAAAATGCAGAATGGCAGCCTGACGGGTCCATTCTCTATCAATGTCCTGCAGAGACAGTTGACGGTCAGCTCCGCGGTTGAACACGAAATCCCGTTCGCCGTTAGCGGCAAGGGAAACAAAGGCCAGTGTAGTCGGCGTTGCCGGATCAAAAAGGAGCATGGACGTATCCACATGCTGCTCATCCAGCGTTTGCTTCAGGTACATACCGAAGGGATCGGCTCCGACTTTCCCCAAGAATGACGCTTTTCCTCCGAGTTTGGCTACGGCTGCGCTTACATTTGCCGGAGCACCGCCGGCCTGCTTGGAGAAATGCTGACCCTTGGCAAGATTGACATCAATATCCGTGCAGAAAAAATCAATAAGCAGCTCGCCCACACAAAGAACCGTTCCGTCATTTTTCACATTGATTCACCTCTTGGTAGATTAAGTTTAGAACAGGCGTCGAATCCCGGTATACGATATCCGTTGCAACATGGGTCACTCGGTACGGCATGGTATTGTCTTTGATTCTGGACAATAACATTTCGGCTGCAATAATACCCATCTGACTACTGTAAATATGCACGGTTGTAAGATGGGGCTCGACAACCCGGGATTCCGAAGCATCATCGAACCCGCAGACAGCAACATCCTCCGGGATTTTAATTCCCTTGTTTTTCAAAGATCTTATCACGCTGATGGCAATGAAATCATTGGCACAAATAAAGACGGAGGGGCACTCCCTCAGGGCATCCAATTGCTGCTCCATCCAGTTCTCCTCTATAAAGAAATTGCGGTCCGGCGCTACAATGCTATGGGCAGGGTCCAAGGTGATTCCGGCTTCTGCCAGGGCCTTATTGAATCCCGTCCAGCGTTCATTGAAGCTTTTGCAGTGATTGTAATCGCCTACAAAACCGAAGCTTTCGTATCCATGATCTATTAATTTCCGGGTAACACAGTATGTGCTGTGCTCATTTTCCATCAATACCAGATCTGCCTTCAATTCCGGATACACCATATCTGCAGCGCAATCAATAAAAATGGTTGGGATACCAAGATCCGTGATCAGCTTGCTGTATTCCTTGCTGAACATTTCGATGCATAAGATGCCAGCCACATTCGAAGGTTCGAAATTGCCGGGTAGGGTCATCGTATTGATATCATTCTCGCGGACAAAATAAATGGATAAAGTATAGCCCTGGTTGCTGATTTCCTTCTCCAGTCCGCTGATCAGCAGTGATCCAAAGTGTGAGCTATTGGGAAGATTACAGGTCAAAAGTGCGATATTGCCTTGTTTTTCAGAGGCTGTTTCCATATAAGAAAATTGTTTGTATTTAAGCTCCACTGCTTTTTTGATCACCTTGTCCCTCGTAACGGCAGGAATATTCTCTACTCCATTAAGCGCCTTGGATGCAGTGTTTCTGGAAATTCCCAAGGCATCAGCGATGTCTTGAATAGTAACTTTTGACTTTCTCGTCATATTGTTCCACCTTATTCTCCTGAATTAAGATTCTTCATATTTCTAAATATATAGTATTTTCATGCTTTTAACAATTAAATTATTCAAATGAACAAAAAAAGTTTACATTTATTCATTTATTGGGTGCATTTTTAAGGGATTTGGTGCTAAAAATATTACATTCCTCTTGAATCATGCATTTTGAATGAATTTAGTTGCCGAAATGTATTGACTTATTCAATGATCACCTGTTAAATTGTAAGAGAAAAAATGTTCAAATGTAAAATTTAACCCATTCATCTTGGAGAAGTGTAAATTTCTAGTCATGTTGGAGGTGGGTGAATTACCAGTAAGGCATTTGCAAAACATCTTGCGTAATTATGTCAGAGAGATGACGTAACATGGCTTATAACGTCTTTAATAACAAGCCGTGAACAGTAGGGGGGAAAAGATTGGCAAACTCGATCGCTCAAAAAAGGGGAGTTAAGGCTTCAGAAACAAAAAAAAGAAACCATTGGCTAAGTTACATGGTTCGAAATTATATATTGTATTTGTTTCTGCTTCCGTCCATAATTCTTACCGTCATTTTTAAGTATGTTCCCATGTACGGCTCGATCATTGCGTTTAAAAATTTCAGTCCAAGAAAAGGCATCATGGGCAGCGAATGGGTTGGATTTGAACATTTTCAGCGGTTCCTTTCATCACCAAATTTTTATGACATTTTAATGAATACGCTTAAATTAAGCGCTTACGGTCTTATTCTCGGTTTCCCAGTACCCATCATTCTGGCCTTAATGCTAAATCTGATCAGAGGAGCGAAGCTCAAGAAGAATATTCAGCTTATTGTTTACGCACCTAACTTCATCTCGGTTGTTGTTGTTGCCGGTATGCTGTTTGTTTTTCTATCGCCGACTGGAGTAGTGAACGCTATGGTAACAACCTTCACCGGCAAGCCGATTTCTTTTATGACTGATCCCGCCTATTTCCGAACGGTATATATTTTGTCCGGTATATGGCAAACAGCGGGCTGGTCCTCTATCATTTATGTGGCCACCTTAGCCAATGTGGACCCGCAGCTGCATGACGCTGCAACAATTGATGGCGCTTCATTGATGAAGAGAATCTTCCACATTGATCTGCCAGCTCTCAAACCTGTCATGGCCGTCCTATTCATTCTCGCTGCAGGAGGCATCATGTCGATCGGTTATGAAAAGGCTTACCTGATGCAGACCGCTCTAAACACGCCAACCTCGGAAATCATCGCGACTTATGTATACAAGGTGGGGTTGCAATCCGGCGATTATGCTTATTCTACGGCAATCGGGTTATTCAATTCCGTGATTAACGTGGTCCTGCTGATTTTCGTAAATACCGTCGTCAAGAAGCTGAACGAAGGGGAAGGGCTGTATTAAAGAAGGAGGTATTCATGGATATTCATTACACCGGGAAGGACCGGATTCTGCTCATCATCAATTATATTTTGCTTGGTTTGTTTGTTCTCGCTATTCTGTTACCGCTGGTTTATGTGGTGCTTTCGTCCTTTTTGACTCCAAATACCCTGATTACGAAAGGGTTTGCCATTACATCATCCGACTGGACACTCACGGGATATGCCAAAATCCTAAGCAACGGTGCCATGATCCGCGGTTTTTTTAATGCCATTTTTTATTCAGCAGCCTTTGCGTTCGCAACTGTATTGTTTTCCGTCTTCGCGGCTTACCCGCTTGCGATTGAAGGGCTGGTAGGGAAACGGTCCATTATGATCTTTTTCCTGATAACAATGTTTTTCGGTGGCGGTCTGATTCCAACCTATCTGGTGATTAAGGATTTAGGCATGTTAAATACGGTGTGGGCCATTATTCTGCCCGGCTCGATCAGCGTATTCAATATTATTCTGGCAAAGACTTATTTCCAAGGGCTTCCCAAAGAGCTGTTCCAGGCGGCAAGCATAGACGGAGCTTCTGAGCTCAGTATTTTCTTTAAAATCGTCCTGCCGTTGTCGAAGCCTATTATTTTTGTTCTAGCTTTATACGCTTTTGTCGGACAGTGGAATTCTTATTTCGACGCCATGATTTATCTGGATGATCCGAAGCTATTTCCGCTTCAACTGGTGCTGCGCTCCATTTTGATACAGAATCAGGTTCAGCCCGGTATGATTGCCGATGCGCTGGCGCAAGCGGAGCTTAAGAAATTGTCCGAAATGATTAAATACTCTGCCATTGTCATATCAAGTTTGCCTTTGATTGTCATGTATCCATTCTTCCAGAAGTATTTTGAAAAAGGTGTCATGGTAGGTTCGATCAAATAACAAACCGGGGGAATAGAGATGAACAAAACATTACTAACCTTGTCTGTGCTGGTGCTTTCTACTTCGCTGCTTGCCGGATGTGGCGGTTCAGGCAATAATTCCGCGGCATCCGAAGATTACAAGCTGGAAAATGTCACTCTGCCGCTTAAAGAGAAAGTTACCTTGCATTTTATGACTCAAAGCTCGCCGCTGGCACCTTCCGATCCAAATGAAAAGCTGATTTATAAAAGACTGGAAGAAAAAACAGGTGTGCATATCGATTTTACCAACTTCACCTCCGATTCCTTCATTGAAAAAAGAAACCTGGCTGTTGCCAGTGGAGATCTTCCAGATGCCATGCTGGATGCCGGCTATTCCGATTACGATTTGTTGAACCTCGGAAAGGATGGAACTATTATCCCTTTAGAGGATTTGATTCAAAAATATATGCCGAATCTGCAGAAGGTATTGAAGGAAGCACCTGAGTACAAATCCATGATAACCGCACAGGACGGGCATATTTATGCTTTTCCCTGGATTGAGGAGCTAGGGGCCGGGAAGGAGAGCATTCATTCTGTAAACGACATGCCATGGATCAATGTGGAGTGGCTGAAAAAACTGGGTCTTAAAATGCCAAAAACTACTGAGGATTTAAAAAATGTTCTGCTCGCATTTAAAAATGGCGACCCTAACGGAAATGGCCAAGCGGATGAAATCCCGCTGTCCTTTATACTCAATAACGGCAATGAGGACCTGAATTTTCTGTTCGGATCATTTGGTCTTGGGGACAACGGCGATCATACTGTAGCGACCAATGAGGGGAAAGTGGTCTTCACTGCCGATCAGGACGGTTATAAAGAGGGGATCAAATATCTTAATGAGCTGTATAAGCTGAACCTGATCGACGAAGAGTCATTCGAGCAGGATTACAATACGTATCTGGCCAAAGGCCAGAATGAAAAATACGGTCTCTACTTTCAATGGGATAAGGCGAATATTTCAGGAGACAACGATAAATATGAATTGATGAATCCGCTCGCGGGGCCAAGCGGTAAAGTCAATGTGACCCGCACGAACAATCTCGGCTTTGACCGGGGGAGAATGGTGATTACCAGTGACAACAAAAATCTTGAGCTTACGGCAAAATGGATTGACCAGCTGTATGATCCCATCCAGTCCGTACAGGACAACTGGGGCACCTACGGCGACAAAACTCAGCAGAACATTTTTGAATACGATGAAGCGAGTCATATGCTGAAGCATCTTCCGCTTAAGGGAACGGCTCCTGTCGAGCTGCGGCAAAAAACGAATATCGGTGGTCCATTGGCAATTCTTGACGAGTATTACGGAAAAGTAACGACCAAGCCCGATGATGCAGTAGGGCGGCTCAAGCTCATGAAAGAAAGACTCGTTCCTTATATGAAGGCTGACCACAATTTCCCGAAAGTCTTCTTCTCGCTGGAAGATCAGAAGCAGATCTCTACCTTGGAAACAGACTTATTTGCCTACGTTAACCGCAAACGGGCGGAATGGATCAAAACGGGCAAAGTGGAAGAAGAATGGGCGGAGTATAAAGCTGAGCTGTCCAGACTTGGACTGGACAAATGGCTGGAAATCAAACAGAAAGGCTATGACAGATATCTTAAAGATCAAGGCTGAAACATATAAAAGGTGGTTGGGGCTGTTAAACACCTTATCAACAATCAATAGGAGAGTGGATACCATTAAGGACATGCACCTAACGGACGACAGTAGCAGCAGAAAAGGATCACGAAACAGTAATTATAGGGAGACGTACAGGCCTCAATTTCATTATTCACCGGAGAAAAATTGGATGAACGATCCCAACGGCATGGTTTACTTTGAAGGAGAGTACCACCTGTTCTACCAGCATACACCCCATGATACACGGCCTGACTTTGGCAACATGCATTGGGGGCATGCGGTAAGCAAGGATCTAGTGCATTGGACTGAGCTTCCACCGGCAATTCCACCTGGGGAGGACGGAGCGATCTTCTCGGGGAGTGCGGTGGTGGATAAGAACAATACCAGCGGATTTTTCGACGAGGAAGGATCAGGATTGGTTGCCATTTATACCAATGAGGGCAACAAGGCTCAGCCTGGAAAGCCGCAGGTGCAAAGCATTGCTTACAGCAAGGATAAGGGTCGAACCTGGACAAAATATGAAGGTAACCCGGTTTTATTTCCAACGGACACGCTAGACTTTCGTGATCCGAAGGTGATTTGGCATGATGAATCATCAATGTGGATCATGGTTCTTGCCGTAAGAGACCGTGTAGAATTTTACACATCTCCAAACCTTAAAGAATGGTCTTTTGCAAGTGATTTCGGTTCCGACATCCCGCATATCCACCGAGGGATATTTGAATGTCCTGATGTAATTCGAATCCAAGTGGATGAGGATCCTAATACCACGAAGTGGATTCTGATGCTAAGCATCGGGGACAGAAATGGCGTGAATCCAGACGATCCGGAACCACCAGCAGGCGGTTCTGGCATGATGTATTTCATAGGCAACTTTGACGGTAAGTCGTTTACGCCGGATGAAACATTGGAATCTATCGATACTATCAAATGGGTAGACTATGGATCAGACTTTTACGCGGCCGTGACCTGGAATGGCATTTCGAACGAAGACGGACGAAAGATTTGGATCGGCTGGATGAATAATTGGCGTTATGCTACCACGCTTCCTTCAAAGGAATGGCGTGGCAAGACATCAATTCCCCGGGAGCTACAGCTAAGGACTTATCCGGAGGGACTTCGCCTAATCCAAACACCCATAAATGAATTAAGTCAGCTAAGAAAACCGATTTTGTCTCTGCAAGACTTGACGATTAAGCCAGGTATGAACGTGTTGTCTGATATTTCCGCAGCCAAGGCAGAAATTATTGCAGAATTTGAAATCGGTACTGCCGTGGAATTCGGGTTTAAAGTACGGAAGTCCGCCAATCAGGAGACGATCATCGGATATAATATCTCGAATGAGGAGTTGTTCGTCGATCGGACGAAGTCGAGCGCCACTGATTTTCATTCTGACTTCACAGCAAAACACAAGGCCCCTATAAAGCCAGAGCATGGAAGGGTACAACTGAGTATCTACGTAGATTGGTCTAGCGTCGAGGTTTTCGGAAACCATGGAAAAACAATCATTTCAGACATGATTTTCCCGGACTTGGAAAGCAGGGGGCTGGAACTCTATGCTATTGGCGGAGAACTAAGGGTCGTATCGCTTCAAATCAATGATCTAGTAAGCATTTGGGGAAATGATACTGTTTAAACGTTAGTTATCGTTATCATTCAAATTGAAATTATCTCAAGACAGAACTCGTTAAGCATTGGCTTGATTCGACGAGGTTCTGATACGGGTTACATCCGTATCAGAACCTCGTCCCCAAAATTAATTAAAGTAACATTTTTCTACCAAGACATGTAACACCCGGTCGGCTCACAACCGTATCGGGTGTTTTCGTATCATTGGAAAATTAGCGGAACTCAAAAGACGACCACGGAGCAATATTCATAGCCTGGAGACATTCTTTCATGATACTTTTGTGCTGCTTCCGTAATTCCCATTCTTTCCCTTCCTATTGAAGCTAATATATTCCTTCATCAAAATAAACGATTACAATGTTGACATATCGATTACAAACCGATAACGCACATCACTGTTGAGGACACGTTCATATGCCTCGTCAACTTGGTCAGCCGAATGACCTCGATCTAAGTATTATTCCTGAAAGCAACAAATACACGATCGGCAACGAGTGGGTTAGGCTTTCTTCCTTCATCAGCGCGAACTTTGGAATAAAATCAGTGGCTGAGCCTTATTTGAAGCGATTGGCTCAGGAAGTTGAACAGTCGGTATATTTGGCACAATACCAGGAACAATATTTGAAGCTTTCATTTATTTTGGGCATTCACAGCTCGAACATACTTCAGTATCGTCTAGAATTGGGAGTTCTCCAACCGATTCATATAGGTGCTAGCGGAAAGGCCATTTTAGCCTTTTTATCTGATGACAAGATAAGCGAAGTCCTTGAGCAAGAAGGAGTATCAACCAATGACATTCAGAAAATATGGACGGATATGGAGAAAATAAGAAACATTGGATATTGATATACCTTTAGCGAACGCAAGAATGAGTCCATCGGCATTGGAGCACCTATATTTGATGCAACGAACCACGTAGTGGGGAGTATCACTCTGTGCAATTCCTCTTAGTCTTTATAAGGAGGAAACAAAGCAGATTACTATAAACAAAATTTTAGAGGCAGCAAGAGAAATTTCCTATCATCTTGGACTAAATGAAACAGTTGAAACAAAGAACGGCGGAACCCGTTGATCTGATACGTATGTATACGATAAGCATTTGGGACGCAGAATTTGCGTAAGCAAATCGAAGCTTAGATTTCAGTATTTAAAATCATGTAGGAAAACATAAATCTATCACCTTTAAAAGTCATTAAATAGCAGCTTTGTGTGTATAAAGTATCGACATAAACGAGTAGTTTTCTAATAAATCGGTTGATATTCGTCTTTTTCTGTTCCTATGCCTATCACAAAAAGTTATCCGGCGCAGTTATTTACGTACTGCGCCTATTGGTTTTAAAGAAGTTTGGAGATAATGAACAAGTGAAACAGAATGTTGGTAACGCTGGAGGTTACCGTCTAAGAGGCTCCTCCAACCAGAGTTCCAACCGAAATACTTGTCAGGGGTCTGCTGCTGACTGAGGAACTTCATCAACGGTTACACTGCCCATTACTGTTAAAAGTCTGTCATCTCAGCCTAACCTATGATAATTCTTCAGGTGATGTAACTCCTGTTGACGATATCAGTTTTGCAGTGCGTAAGGGGGAGGTACTTGATAATGTCGGCGAGTCTGGAAGTGGTAAAAGTATTACTTCATTGGTTTTAGTAAACTTGCTGGGCGCAGCCGGAAAATTCAGCGCGGACAATTGGATTTCAGTGGCAGGAATGCCAGGGAGATTCTCGACTGGGAGATGCAATAGCCAAAAAGGAAATAAATTCCTTTTATATTCCAAAAACCAATGACTTCACTTATTCCTTTGTTCACCATAGGAAACCAGTTAGTCGAAATGATTATGCTCCTTTTGCAATTGAAGAAGAAAGCTGCAACTCATCTTGCCATTCAGATGCTGGACAAGGTGGGAATTAGAGAGCGTCTATTATAGAAATCAAGGAGTGATTAACCGTATGAACTGGATCGAATCATTGGGATGTACCCAATTCAGAATGCTGGACTGTGCTAGATCTTGTTGAAGAGCATTAGGGACTACTCCAACTCAACTGAAAATTGATACAACCATTCGTCAATGCTGTGGTCAGGTACATTTAAAGCACGGTAGGTCGCTGGAACATCTGGGTATCCCCCTACATCTTCCTGACTATCAATTATCTTTCCTCTACCAGTCAGAAAATCGGAGATAATTCGTTGATCTGTTGCATCCCGGTCCTCCGGCCTTGCTCCTGCATGCTCAGTGACCTCCTTTACTACTGCCGAGGCAGCTAGTGCTTCAAGTCCTTCAACCCAAACAGGTGGATTGTCAAGCTCCTGAATTCCGCCAAAAGTCAGCGGGACTGACTTGCCATTTCGGTCATAAGCAAGATTATCTTTGAGGTAAGCCCAGCCGCTTTTACTGTTCGTTCCGACAATTCCTAACCCTTTAATCGTATCTACTCCATGCTGCATGTAATTCCCGACGATACTGACTCTAGGGCCTTCCGGTTTGATCCCCGTATCCGCCCATTCATTCTCCACGAATCCGAGTCGAATTGCCCATTTTCCCGGATTATAAATGACATTGTTAACAATTACGCCCGTCGAGAATGCTTTGAACCACGGATTACGTTCCATGTTATGGGCATAAAGGTTTCCGATGACTGCCACGTCCTGGACGTAATCATGAACGAGTGTACCCATGGAATGGGGGCCCTTCTCATGAACAGAATTATACAGGCCCTCGGCGATAATACTATTGCTGAGTGTTACATGGTGGGTAGTTGCCTTGGTTCCGCTGGTACGAGGACCTGAGAAGGACATGTTCTCATCCACTCCCCATGAAAAGGAGCAATGGTCAATGACAATGTCATAAGCGGAAGCTCCGTATGTGGATACATCTGGCTCAAAGCCTGCACCTTGAGTGCTGTCACCGTTGCCCATCCGAAACCGGACATGCTGCATCAACACATCATGCGTTCTGATCTGCAAACCTCCCTGGATGAATGTAATGCCAGGGGAGGGGGCCGTCTGACCTGCGATAGTCACGTAGGGTTCTCTCAGCTCAAGACGCTCCTTTTCTAGATTTATGACACCGCCGACTTCAAATACAATAATCCGCGGTCCCTTGGTTTCTAATGCCGCACGAAATGAGCCTGGGCCGTCATTGTTCAGGTTGGTCACTTTGATTACCTTTCCGCCCCGGCCTGCTGGAGTGTCAGTCCCGTATCCCACAGCTCCCGGGAACACCGGTTGTGCTCCGGCTTCACCCGCTGTTACAGCCCCCATCATACATACCCACAACAACAACATACATAAGCCTACCTTCCATCCTTGTTGCAAACAGCTTCGTACATCCATCTAGGATATTCCTCCTTTTTTTCTTATACTAAAGATAATATATATATCCTAATATAACTTTTTTTGAGAGTAGTTCCAACTATTTTAGCGCAAAAAAGATTATGAACCAGCCACTATTGTCGATTTTGTGTTTTCTATAAAACTAAAAAATACCCTATCAACTTAATGCTGCTGGTAGGGTATTTACTATCCCAAGCGCTTGGGATTACTCCGTAGTAACGGACGATTGGGTAGCCGTAATTGGAGTTTGTCCCTTAGAATCAACCGCAGGCGCTACATAAACTGGGAGCATTCGTCGCGTTCTATCACGACCTGTTTCGTTCTATCAAGGAGCCGCCGTTCCTGTTGATGGAAAGCACGCCGAGCCTGACCGATTGGCAGCCGGGCATGCACAAACTGTCCTCGTTGCAAGCCGTGGCGCGCGGCTTGCAACGAAATGCCAATGGCAATGGCAATGTGTGCTGAAGGTGGAAAGATACTGATATTTGATCCATAAGCCCTAGTGATAACCGGGGAACTGGATAGGATAAGGATTCTATCTGCCAAAATCTGATGTGCCATAGATGTCGAAGGATTACTTTTTTATGTTGTACACTTTGTGTACATTTTTCTAAAAGAGAGCAACTCGTACACTTCACCTTATTTGAACTGTACATTCGGTATCCTTCTCGTGTTACTCGACTGGGTAAAAGAGCTTCGTCATTTGGACAGATATATTGATCATAGTATTCATCATAATTATGGATTCTTTTTTATGTCTGAGAGCCTTGGGCGCCTGCACTAATCGGACTTATGTTTTCAATTATGGGCGTCCAAGACATCATTTCCCAAGTTTTCATAATGCCAAAGCTTTTGAAAAAACTCAGTGATGCACAGATGGCAATTATTGGAATGGTTTCGGAGATTATAGGCTACAGTCTTATTGCAGCATCGGGTATCCTTATAGCAGCGGCAATACCAGTTTTGTATAAGAGAACGCATGTAAATATGTAAACTACCTACTTTCTTTAGGCAAGTATCCACTTTCATTTTCGATTATAGAGGGGGTGTCTACAGTCTGAAGTGTCAAATTGATTTTTCAATTTGACACTTTTTTATATTGGATAAGATAATGAGTTTGTGTAATCTAGATAGCAAAAGGTCTGTTAAGAATTATTTGTAGATTATTTTCGAAGAGATCCTCCCACAAGTAAAATTTTTATTTTTTAGGGTAGGTGGTTGCCAACTAGTTCAGAAGCATTTGACCTCAATTTTAGAAACGTAAGTTTCTGTTAAGCCGCAAAATTGATAAATGACATTTTACAATACAGTCTATATAAGAAGTGACAAATGATAATACAGAAAGTGGCGTTTATAGGCTTTTTTAGTGACAAAACTAATTACAGTCGACACTTTTGTGTATTCTTCTTGTATAGACTTTTGGATATGAGGAGGTACAGTCTGTGGATTCAATGCAGTATATTATCGGCTCAAATTTGGCTCAAATCAGGAAGACTAGAGGACTTAGTCTGGATAAAGTGGCTGAAATGACAGGGGTCAGCAAAGGAATGCTGGCACAGATTGAGAAGGGAAAATCCAATCCTACGGTGACTACACTTTGGAAAATCGCCAACGGTTTGCATGTGTCCTTTTCCACATTCCTCAAAGAGGACTCCCCGCAAATCACTAAAATCAGCAGGGAAGACCTGCATCCGGTGATTGATGAGGATGGTAACTATTTTGTTTACCCTATCTTCCCGTATCATTCGGAAAAGAAGTTCGAGGTGTTCACCGTAAGTCTGAAGCCGGGCTTTACACATCAGGCAGAGAAGCATCTGGGAGAAGAATCGATTCTCATGATCCGCGGGGAAATGTACTTTGAAATGCAGGGACAACAGCTTAAACTGAGTGCAGGGGATGCTGTGCAATTTCAAGTAACTGACCTTCATACGTACCGTAATGAATCGGATGAGGATGCGGATTTTTATGTATTGATTTATTATGCGGATTAGTGGGATGATTAGCACAGTCTAAAACAGGCTTCCACTATATAAAAAGATAGCTACGAGGAAAAGAGAGGAAAGAGAACCCATGGAAAGCAAGTACATCCGAGAAACCTACTGCTTCAAGACGTCCCGTGTATTTCCCAACGATATCAACAATCATAACACGCTTTTCGGAGGCCGATTGATGTCGTATATCGACGATATTGCGTCTATCGCAGCCTCCAAGCTATGCCGCACGAATACGGTCACGGCGTCTACGGATTCGGTGGATTTTTTGCTGCCCATCCATCCGAGCGATTCCGTCACGCTGGAGGCGTTTGTAACCTGGACAGGCCGTAGCTCTATGGAGGTATTTGTGAAGGTCATTCGCGAAGGACTGATGACTGGCGACCGGAAAATCGCAGCCACCGCCTTCCTGACCTTTGTGGCGCTGGACGAGAACAACCGTAAAGTTATCGTGCCGCAGGTCATTCCGGAGACAGAAGAGGAATTACAACTGCACCAGACCGCGCCGTCTCGTGCAGCGATACGACGTCAGCGCAGGGAGGAAAGCAAGCAACTGGCGAGCTTCCTCACGACAGATTATCCGTGGGAGCTGTAACGTCCTGTCATACGGGTTGCCAGAGCACCGTAGGTTTACAAACATCGCGACCTTGTGTCATGGATTACTGATACAATAAATGACAATGGTCCTGAGATGAGTTCAATGTAAAAGGCGGGAGCGATGTGAATCGAAGAGCAGTGCGTGCGTGGATTACTTACGATTGGGCCAATTCAGGCTATGCAACGACGATACTGGCAGCAGTGCTTCCTATATTCTACAGCTCTGTTGCAGCTTCGACGCTGGATGCGACAACCGCATCCTCCTATCTGGGGTACACACATGCAATCGGCATGTTATGTGTAGCGTTATTGTCTCCTGTGCTCGGGGCGGTT
The DNA here is from genome assembly GCF_014858585.1 of Paenibacillus sp. 23TSA30-6. Classification (NCBI taxonomy): domain Bacteria; kingdom Bacillati; phylum Bacillota; class Bacilli; order Caryophanales; family Paenibacillaceae; genus Paenibacillus; species Paenibacillus sp. 23TSA30-6. The sequence continues at coordinate 41,097 of NZ_SLTL01000016.1, forward strand.
GCCGATCTGACAGGCAGCAAGCTGTCTTTCCTGCGAATTTTTACGGGGATTGGCATCGTCGCCACACTGGGCTTTAGCCTGGTAGGAGAAGGAGACTGGCTGCTGGCTTCCGCGCTGCTGGTCTTGTCGACCATCGGATTTGCGGGCGGCAACACCTTTTATGATGCGATGCTCCCTGATCTGGTTCCTTCCGGTAAGCGGGAAACCGTATCGGCCAAAGGCTACGCTTATGGTTACATTGGCGGGGGAATCTTGTTGGCGATCAACATGCTGATGATCCAAAAGCCTCAATGGTTCGGATTAGGAAACACACTGGAGGGAACACGTCTTGCGTTTGTTTCGGTGGCGGTATGGTGGTTGGTGTTTTCTTTGCCTTTATTGCTTCAAGGTCGCCAGCGGCACAGGAGCGGTGAAGGGGAAAGACAAGAGCAAGAAAGGCAAACAGGCAGCCTTTTATTCGACTCTGCCTACTGGAAGGCCGGATTTCGGCGGATTCAGGGCACGATGCGCCAAATTCGGCGTTTTCCACAATTGCTTAAATTGCTGCTATCTTTTTGGTTTTTCAATGACGGGATTAATACGATTATATTAATGGCTGCTATTTACGGAACGGGGATTGGGATTGGCACGACGGATCTGATTGCGGCGCTGTTGATAACCCAATTTATTGGCTTTCCCTGTACGCTCCTGCTTGGCAAATGGGCCGAACGCTGGGGATCGCGCCGGATGCTCATGTTCTCGCTCGGGATTTACATGCTGATCGTCATTCTTGGATTTTTCATGACTCAGGCGCTACATTTTTATGTGCTGGCGGCTATGGTCGGTCTGGTACAGGGGAGCAGTCAGTCCATTTCCCGGTCTTTATTCAGCGGTCTGATGCCAGCCAGCCGGACGGGTGAATTTTTTGGTTTCGTGAACATTACGGGCAAGTTTTCATCCATTTTCGGCCCGTTTATCTTTGGCTTGGTCGGTCAGCTAACCGGTTCCTCTCGCTGGGGTATTTTATCGCTGTTTGCCTTTTTCGCTATCGGTATACTGATGCTGTGGACTGTGGATATCGCGAAGGGGAAGGCAGACGCGCTTCAAGCTGATCTGGACAAGGGATAGCCCACATACAGGTTCAACCATCATTTTCCCGCAAAAAGAAGCCGTTCTTCCGTTAGCAGTGAGCTGCTGGGAAGACGGCTTTTTGGAAATAACGGAGTCACTGGAAGCTGCTACTTCAATGACAATGATGATGTCTATTCGATGATGAATGAACTAATCTACTTTCACTACACGAAAATGCTGATTCGTTCCGCCGTTATCCCCCCATTGAATCGCTTTGGCTCCATCGGAGGTAGTGCCTTCGGAAATGTCGATCAGCTTGCCCGTTGCCCGGTTTTTCAGTTTGTAATAACCTCCGGTTACAGATACCAGTTGCCATTGCTGGCTGGACCAGCCTCCGTCGCTCCATTGCTCGATGACCGCGCCGTCCGTCGTCGCTCCGTTTTCAACGCCGATCAGCTTGCCACTGTTGCGGTTGACGATTTTGTGATATCCGCCGGCCGCGTCTTTGAGCTGCCATTGCTGGCTGGATGCTCCCGAATCCGCACGCTGTTCCAGATCCGCTCCATCCGTGGTTGCACCGTCAATTACATTCAGCGGCTTGTTGCTCTTGCGGCTTACCAGCTGATAGTATCCGTCCGGATCAATGGCGATTGGCGTAGTTACGCCTTGAACCACCCCGCTGGCGGTGTCGATGTTCATACTGTCGAACCAGTCCATAGCCAAAGAAGTCCCGGTTGGAAAACGCAGCGGCAGCCATACATATTGTGAATCCTGCACAGGACCGCTCCACGCTCCGGCCCAACGGTCGCCCAAATACAGGTACGAGGTCGTCTGAGTACCTTCTACCGGAATAACGTAGGCCGATTGTGAACCGTAGGTCGTACTGTCTCCGAAGTTAATCGTGTTGCTCCACGTTCCCTCAATGCTGGATGCCGTAGCATACTTGGCCTGGTTGGGATTCCAGCCTGTTGCCCCGGATGTGATCAGGAAGTAGACGTCTCCTTTTTTGAACATTGCCGGAGCTTCACGATATTGTCCCGGCCAGAGTGTGGTCACTAGCGCTTCAACTTGCAGAAAATCCGGTGTCAGACGATAAATGTTCAAATCGGCATTCACACGGGTAGCAGAAATCAGGTAAGCCGTACCATTGTCGTTGTACACAGTCATATCCCTTGAATCGTAATCCAGTGGACGGAAGCTGCCCTGATAGGTGTAATCGCCGTCCACAGTATCGGAAGAGGCAACTGCCACCCGGGCTTCGTTGTAATTAACTCCATTTTCCTTGTGCATCCACAATACGTATTTGCGTGTTTTCTCATTATAAATGACTTTTGGGCGTTCGATATTCGAAACATTCAGCTCTACTGCCGAACTGCTGGTCAGCACGTTTTTGCGGAACTCCCAGTTTTTTAAATCAGAGGAACGGTAGGCGGAAACAGCCTTGAATGTGCCGTTGGGGTTGCGATTTTCACCAAACCAGTAGTAGTAACCGTCTACCTTAATCATACCGCCCCCATGAGCATGAACCACGTTTCCAGCAGTGTCTTTAAACTGAATGCCATTCACAACATTCGCTGGGGCCGCTGAAGCAATCTTCGGTGAAAACATCTGGAAAATGCTCAATGACAGCAAAACAGCGAGCATAATGCACAGTAAGACGGCAAAATCATATTTCATTGTTTCGTCCCCCCTCTGTATTTTTTTAAAGCGCTTACAAAAATGATTTATACTGAATAGCTCTCTATGCTGATACCTATCACCCTGTCTGATGATGCAATGTGAGCAGCAAGAGGATTATATCCCAATTGTATCCATATTGAATTGAAAGTGCTAGAGTAGTATATTGACCATGTACACCGCACACTTATTACGGCATAGGGGGCCAACCATGGAAATATATGCGATTGACACGAGCAAGCCGGAGGCAGACGGTCATTACGAGTCACTGCTAAACCGGGTTTCGACTGAAAAGCGGCAGAAGCTGGATCGTTTTTTGCATCGGGAGGATGCTTTAAGGGGCTTATACGCCGATGTGTTGTTAAGGTGGCTGGCCTGTCGGCAATTGAAGGTATCTAACGCCAGTCTTCAGTTTACATATAATGCTTTCGGCAAGCCTTCCTTGTTGAATGCACCCGCATTCCATTTTAATGTTTCTCACTCGGGAAAATGGGTGGTATGCGCCGTGGATGATCATCCGCTCGGAATCGACATTGAACAGCTCCGTCCTATTGATTTTGAGGTGGGGAGGGTGTGCTTTTCGGACAAGGAGTATGATGCGTTGATGCGCCAGGAGGCGGAGAGCCGCTTATCTTATTTTTACGATCTGTGGACGCTCAAGGAAAGCTTTGTGAAGGCCGAAGGGCAGGGATTAACGCTGCCTCTAAAGTCATTTTCATTCAATTTAAGCGAGTGTCCGTTGATCGGTTTTACAACGGAAGGCTTTACCACCGAGTATTGTCATTTTAAACAGTATGAGATCGATGGACACTACAAAATGGCTGTCTGTGCAACACATGACCACTTTGCCGATCTGGTGCAGCAGGTAAACATACATACACTATATTTGGAATCGGCAGCACAGGCGTAATTTGAAGCACCATCCGACTGCGCAGTGGCGATATAGTAACTCTTAGTTTGGTTTATATAGTTGGAAAAAAGGGAGATGAGCTGCGTTGACGCTAACATTGTTCAAGCACGGCAAGCTGTATGGGGAATGGGCTACCAAGGGAGATTCGGTCATTGTACAAAATGGCATTATACAGGCCATCGGACAAGCACGGGAGCTTGAATTGCAATTGTCGGGTAAGGAATATGACACGGTGGATTGGGAGGACGCTTATGTGTTGCCGGGCTTGACCGACTCACATATGCATTTGTCCATGCATGGCATGAAGCTGGCGATGCTGGATTTTACCTCGGCTACTTCGAAGGAAGAAATGCTTGATATGCTGCGTAAACGGGTTGCGGTAACACCGCCGGGAGAATGGATTTTAGGGCTGAACTGGAACGAAAATGCGTTTATTCCTGTTGAGATTCCGACCCTATCGGAGCTTGATGCCATTACGGATCAGCACCCGGTATATTTGACTCGTACATGCTTTCATACGTTTCTGGCGAATTCAGAAGCGTTTCGACGTGTTGGTATTGGCGAGAACACCCCTGATCCGGCTTCGGGAGCCTACGGAAGAAATGCTGATGGACAGTTGAACGGATTGATTTATGAGGAAGCGTCCACTGCCTTTACAAGTGTGCAGCCAGAGCCGGATTATTCGGTTAAAAAAGATGCAATCCGCCGAGCTTGTCTGGATGCACTACGGCTCGGTTTGACGGCTGCGCACACGGAGGATTTGCGTTTTCTGGGCAGCGTGGACACCATGCAGCGGATTTACAGGGAGCTGAGGGAGGAAGGCATTGCTTTTCGTACGCATCAGCTCATCTATCATCCGTTCATGGAAGAAGCGAGAGCGCAAGGTTTGCGTGCTGGTGACGGAAATGAGTGGTTTAAAATCGGCGCGGTAAAAATGTTTGCCGATGGTGCGATTGGTGGAAGAACTGCGCTATTGTCTGCGCCCTATAGTGATGCTCCTCATACCAGCGGCATGGCGATTCAACCGCAACCAGAGCTGAATCAGATGGTGGCGGCTGTCAGAGCCGCAGGTTTTCCGGTCGCTGTACATGCGATAGGGGATGGGGCAGCGCATATGATTTTGACAGCGATGGAAGCCCATGCGCTAACGGAGGAAAGCGGTTTGCCGGATCGTCTGATCCACGGACAGGTGCTGACTGCCAATTTAGTTAAGAGAATGGCGAAGCTGCCGCTGATTGCAGACATCCAGCCGCGTTTTGTAGCAAGTGATTTCCCGTGGGTGCTGGATCGGGTTGGCGAGGAACGTACTGAATATTTGTATGCCTGGAAAAAGCTGCTGAGCGCAGGTATTCCATGTGCTGGCGGCAGTGACGCGCCGATTGAGCCGTTGGACCCTTTTCTCGGCATGCATGCCGCTGTGACCCGCACCAAGCCAGGAGAGACGCATGAGGGCTATCTTCCCGATGAAAAGCTGGACATTCACGAAGCCATTCATCTGTTTACCATCGGAAGCGCAGTAGCTGCGGGAGAAGCGGATGAACGGGGGGCGATGGCTGTAGGCAAAGCCGCCGATTTTACGGTCATTGACCGGGACTTGTCGGAGCGCCCACAGGCTTTGCTTGACGTTAAAGCACGTATGACGGTTGTGAACGGAATGGTTGCGTACCGGGCATAGACGGGCGATAAGGGTGTATGCAAAAAACCTTCAACCTCACGCTAAAAGTGGAGTTGAAGGTTTTTTGGCCTTTACAAACCACGCTGTGCGAAACGGTCTGCATTTTTCACGCTGGACCATAGATCAGAGCTTGCCCCGCCCGAATACCAGTAGGCGAAGCCTGCAAACCCTTTGTCCTGTCCCAGACGGTATTTACGGGTAAAGGATCGCCCTTCCTCCAGCCATAGCTTATGAAGCTGAGTATCCCTGTAGGAAACCGTATACTGCTGAATATCCTCATGCCAGACCGGTTTGGAGGTGGAACGAGACATAAGCTGGTTTTGCTCAATCAGGGAAATATCCGACGAAGCGACCGATTGACCACTCGCATTCAGGGTCCAGTTTCGTGTGAATAGAGGCAATGCCAATATCGCTTTATCCGGATCGGTGGTTAGTAGAAAGCGCCGTACGCTTTCACGGAGCCAAGGTAATGAGGATACGGAGCCGGGGGTTGAGCTGCCTCCCCAATGTTCGTCATATCCCATCAGAATCAAATAGTCTGCCGCAGCGCCAAGCTGCTCATAATCAAAGGCGGCTGTCCAGTCTGTACCGTAATCAGGAGATACACAGATTGCCAGTACAGCATTCAAGCCTTTTAACTTGGCTTTTAATTGTTGGATGAACAACGTGAGCTGAGTACGATCCTGACCATCTACATTTTCAAAATCAATCACAAGCCCATCCAGATGATGTGTAGATACGGCATTCGCAAGCTGAGTTATGGTTTTGTTCCGTAAAACATCACTGGATAGGATTTGGTGTGTCATCGTTAGATTGGAACGATTGCCTACCATCGCCCAGATTTTTTTTTGATGCTGTTTGGACCATGTGAGGAGCGAGGTGTTTGTAAGATCACTAATATTACCCGTTTCGTTTAGAAAAAACCAGCGTGGTGATAGGGTGTTGATGTTAGATTGAAGCACGGAGCTTTCAAACTGTTGAACGCTCTGATCATATTGCCAGCCTAGTCGGATGGAAGATGCCGTGGAGGCTGTTTTGGAGGCATGCTGTGTTGAATACGTCAGCAGCCGTTCCAGAAGTGCTGCTGTTTCTTCGCGGGTCAGGGAAGATGTGGGGCGAAATTGGTTGTCTTCCCCTTTCATAAAGCCGTAACGGTTCACGGTAGTTACAGCTTCAACAGCCCAATCTGCAATCTGGTCGGTGTCTGTAAAAGTGGAAACCGCTGCTCCTGATCCCGTCGAGCGTATGAGGCGTGCGATCATCAAGGCTGCTTCTTGCCGGGTTACAGGGCTGTTGGGTTGAAACGTGGCGGATGTCCCTCCCTGCACCACGTCAAGCTGGGAGGCTGCTTCAATCCATCCGTAATACCAGGCTTGTTTGGATACATCCCGATAGGAGGAGACCGATGCTTGTACAGGTTCCAGACCGAGTGTGCGATCCAGCGCGGTAACCCATTCGGCTCTCGTAACCGCCTTTTTGGGAGAAAAGTAGCCGGGCCGTGTACCTGCCAAAATTCCTTTGGAGTGCAGTGAGGTGATCGATTGATAAGCATAGCTGTCTGAAATATCCCGAAACGCCACACCGGCTGCGGCTGCGGGAACGGATAAACTTGAAGCGGATGCAGTTATTATAGTAATGGCGGCAGTCGCCAACAGGGTGAGTTTGGTTAGCAAGCGTGATCGTATGGGGCTCATACACAATAACCTTCTTTTTTATGATAGATTGTCAGACGAATCGCTCGTCACATGACGACTAATACTATCAAAAATAGTAAAGTTATTCATTGCTAAATTGTTGGAAAACACAAAAAAGCCCTTACCTGGTAGAGGCAAGGGACTTCACATTCGAAACTATTCTTTTTTGGCATACATTATACCAATCGTCTGTGGACCACAATGACTGGAAATAACACATCCGGCTGTTGCCATCAGCACCTCTTGCGCTCCCGTTTCTTCCTGCAAACGGGCTTGCAGCATCAGTGCATCTTCCTTAGCCAAAGCATGTACGACAATAATGATATCGTTATCCATATGTTCCCGCTGGTTCAGGGCATTTTGCAGCATCTGATCCAGCGTCTTTTCACGTTTGCCGCGGACTTTGTACGCAGGTGTCATTTTTCCGTCTATTACTTTAATCACCGGACGAATTTTGAGCAGACTACCGATCAGATTTTGCATCCCTGAGCATCTTCCGCCTTTGTACAGATATTCGAGCGTATCAATCACGAATTCCGTGTCTATTAAGGGGCGGGTTCTCGTCAACATGCCCACAATCTGTTCCATTGTACTGCCGTTGGCTGCAGCGCGTGCGGCCTTTATCACGAGCATGCCAAAGCCGCACGACAGATTCAGGGAATCAAAGACAGTAATGCGGCCTTCCGGGAACTCGGAGGTAGCGAGCAGCGCATTTTGGTAGGTTGAGGACAGCTCGGAAGACAGACTGATATATAAAATGTCGTCCCCTTGTTCTATGTAGGGAGCAAAGGCTTGAATAAAGTCCGATGGAGAAGGTGCGGCGGTTCGCGGCAAATGTCCCTCACGACTTATGCGCTGAAATAACTGTTCTGGCTGGATATCCACACCATCCCTTAATGATTCATCCCCAAACACCGTATACAATGGTACAATGCCAATCTCGTACTGTTCGCGCCATTGGACTGGAATATCACTGGTACTGTCCGCAAAAATTTTGATTTTGTTCATACATTGAATCCTCTCTGTGTGATGCGGAGATATTATAAGGATTGCACAGAGGAAGGATAGATATCCGCTGTGTTACTCGGAACGGCAAGACCCATGGCCAGAAGTGCAATGAAGCCCAAAATAATGAACGCATTAATGATTAGCCCTGCAATGGCAAATGCTTTCTTACGGTTCTTCAACGCAATTCCAATAATGCCGACCACAAGCCCGGCGCAATTCAATAACAGACTGCCTAAAAATACAAAAGGAAGCAGGACGGTTCCGGTTTGTTGCAGAACAACTTCTGGGTCCAGGGTTTGGTATTGGCTGAAATGAGCCAACAGATTAATGACCATAACAGCCAGAATGATATACCCGATCAGGCTGACGAGCGACATAATAAAAGAAGCAAGACCGGGACCGGAATGCTTGAGCTTGACTGGAGGCTGGAAGACGGGAGCTTCTGAAAAAACAGGATGCTCCTCAGACGCAACAGGCTTTTGCAGATTAGGATCTTGGTTACTCATCTTTTCAACTCCTTGAACATTATCCGAACAGGTACTAATTTTCCACAAAATGAACAAAAAAGCAAGGGACCTTACACATTACCCTCCAAAAGACAGGGTTTAATCATGGAATTCTGTAGGGTTTAAATTTAAATGGAGTGGCTGGCAAACTTCATATGGATTCGATAAAATAAGGAGATAGCTTGGATGAGAGTATAAGATGAAAAGGAGTACACAAACATGCAACGCAGATGGATAATTGTAGGATCTATAATGATGCTGCTGGCGGTAGCTATTGGAGCGTTTGGGGCTCATATTGTGAAAACACGGATCGACGCAGATGCTTTGGCTGTGTATGAAACTAGTGTGAAATATCATATGATTCACGCTGTCGGTTTGCTGATCATTGCATTGGCTGCGGGACAGTGGGGAGCGTCGACTCGTTTAAAATGGGCAGCGCGACTGCTGTTTACGGGAATCATTTTGTTTTCCGGTAGCTTGTATGTGCTGAGCTTGACCGGGATTCGTGTGCTAGGTGCCATTACCCCGCTGGGGGGCGTGTGTTTTATCGCAGGTTGGCTTTTGCTGGCATTAGCTGCCCGGGGTTTAAAGAAAGAGGATTAATTTAAATTTCCAGATCATATCACAAAAAAAAGAGAATCGCTTGGAAAGACATAACGTTTTTCCAAACGATTCTCTTTTTGCGTGTTTATTCATGATGTAAGTGTTTTACTTTTACGATGTGATTTCATCAATTTCATTCATTTTAAAGGAGTAAACCTGCTTCTCATCCACATGATACACACTCAACAAGCTATTATCATGATCCAAATTAAGTATGCGACACGGGATGCTTCGTTGTCCGCCATAGCGGTTCACGATTAACCGTACAAGCGTATTATCTTGTATATAACGTTTAATCCAATCATGGGTGCTAAGTTCTTGTTGTGTTACAGGCTTCGGCTGTACGTGGGATTGTTTGATCTCTTGAACGACAGGTGGCTTGTTCATGGCCGCGTCTAATTTTTTTTTGGAGAACTTCTCCGCAAGCTTAGCGGCAGCGTCAGATGAGCCGTTAGCGGCTGAATGTTTTTTTAGATACAGTGCAGCTTCGATTAAATTACCAAGTTCGATACCGGATTGAATCCGACTATCCGCAATTTGTTCGTTTTGACTCAAGAGGTTAAGCAGAAACTGAAGGGCCTCTACATTGGAACGACCTTTAACTAATACATCTACATTAAATAAATAACTGGCTTCGTCTTGATTTGATTCTGTTTTCATACATCCTCCAGCCCAAGCCCTGGGTAATTAGTCTTTTATAGTACCTATCAATATATCATTAAAACGAAATCTGTCATAGTACCTTAGGCCCTGTTATTAGGTATCAACAAAAATAGGGCCTGTATAAACGTATAAAAATTCCGGACGAAAAATGAGGAGGTGTGACCGTAGCTGTGGCTGAGTAGACTTTGAATAAGCCGATGAAAATACCAACTTGTACTATACATATACAGAGAATAAACGAGAGTGAGAGTGAAATCAAGCAGTTTGAATTTTAAATATTTCTTTTGATTTTTTCGATTGGATTTTCTTGGAGCAATATTATTTCTCCAGCAATTACTGAAACAGAAATAAAACCACTTCAAACATGTTTTAAAGGAATTTAATTGTAATATGTATGGAAAGTGAAGAAAAGTGAAGAATATGAGACTCCGTTAGTGGCTTTATCTGCGCTGACAAGTGATTTCAGGGAAGGGGCATTCTGTCGGATGCTCTTTTTCACTTGCCGTTATAGATAGCACGGTGGAACCCTAGCATAAATAACGGCAAGCTCATTTGAATGGTAAGTGTTGGAGCATGTAAAGTGTTCAGAGTGATTTAGGTTTAGCAATAGATGGACTAAGTCTAGGGTTGGGTTACTGGTGGGAGATCCTCAAGATGTTCGAAAATAAGCAGTTGCTTCTCTCTTGCGACCTTGACCATTTCATCAGCACCCTGCGAGGGTCCTCCAATTCGAAGCACTGCATCGCAGTGGTCTAGCAAGCGAATGGAGGACGGATGAAAAATGCGGTTGAAAACCTCATCTCCCAAAGAAGTGGAACCAGCTGTGGCGATTAGGGGCAATGCATACCACTCCCCTAGAACCGGTAAATGCCCAGTTTCATAAACTTGAAGAGCAATTTCATTCATGAACTGAACATTTTTCTCGATCAGCACGGGATCATCAGACGTTCCGGAACGATAAGGTCCCGCTATAAGAATATGCAACGAATTTGTTTTTTCCTTTAAAAGACCATGGATTTGAGCGTATTGGAGCAGCAAAATCGTCTTGGCATCACGAATTTCTCCGCTTTTGACCAAATTGAGCGCCTGAATAAAAGGAAGCTCTACCACTTCAATGTTTTCCTGATCATATTCAAGTCCACCACCCAGTCCTGTTGCCATATCTTCGTTATACTCTGCTACAAAAAAGTACAGGATTTCGGTAACCGATCCGGGCGACATGTAGGCCTCACCAACCTTTTGTACACAGTCGACACGGTATCCTGTCTCTTCCTCCGTTTCCCGCAGGATACTTTCCTCCGGTGTCTCTTTATCGAGCAGACCTGCACAGGTTTCGATAAGCATTCCCGTCTCATTACCGTTCTGGTAGGTTGGCATTCGGAACTGTCTGGTCAATACTATGGTTTGTTTTTTTCGATTATAAAGTAGGATTGTTGCTCCGTTGCCGCGGTCGTACACTTCACGGGATTGTGTCTCCCATTGGCCACTGTTTTTTTCATACTCGAACGTGACTTTCTTTAAGATGTACCAGTTATCCGATAAAAGCTCCTCTTTGACGATCCGTACTCTTGGTTGTTGCTCCATTGCTTTCATGTTCATTTCCTCCCTAGAAATATTCCATTTTCTTTCGTCAGTTGAAGGACACCAGTCTGCTTCAGGTTTTGGTTGACATGGATACGAAACATATCGATGGCCTTTCCTACAAGTCGTTCCCTTGCATTCATCGGAGTCGAAATCATATAATCGATCAGGGGTTCCGCTTTGTCTACCATCAGGCGGTCGTCGTAATGGAGCAACAGAAGATTAGAAAAGCATGAAGACAGCAAGTCCATTCCGTTACCTAGGTGGAACCGATGAATCGCTTGGTCTAATACGCGAAGATCGGGGTCGAAGGAAGCCGCCAAGTCCTCAAGCTCTTGAAGGTGTTGCGTACTCATCGTCGACGTGCAAACTAGTCCCCCGGGCTTTAGAACACGGTGCATTTCCTCAATCGCTCTGGAGATGTCCGAGACGTGATAAAGCATATTGTTAGCAAGCACCACATCGAATTGCTCTTCGTGAAAAGGGAGCTGTTGGGCGTCAGCCGACAAAAATTTAAACATTGCATTGCTGCTTCCTAAGCGGCAACGTGCTTCCTCCACCATTCCGCTGGAGATATCGGTAAGCGTGATGCGCCAGCTATTGGGAATTCGTTCGGCATTTCTTAACCAAAAGGTCCCGTCACCGCAACCCAACTCGAGAATATGGGCTTCCGGTGTCACCTCCAGCTGATCAAAAACCCAACGATGCCAGCCTTGAGGATTCGTACTGAACTTGTCGTAAAGATTGATTCGTGCTTGCAAGCGGGTGGCCGTCCGATATTGATCCCCCCAATTCTCTTCCTTCTGTACGGCTTGTATAAGCTCCGCGAAGCGATCCAAATCGGATCCATCGGCCAACTTTTCCAAAGCTTTTCGAATAGCATGGACGATATGTTCCGTATGAGCGATCTTCTTCTGGAGAATATCGAGCTGTGCTTCCAACGAATGTTTGATGTCCCCATCGGATATCAACTCTGCGTTTAAGATGTCTTTAATTTCTTGAAGAGATAGCCCAACATACTTCAACGTCTGAATCCGCTGCAGTCGTTTCACTTCCTTCACCGTATACTTGCGAGCAGAGCCAGAATGATGGTCTTCCGGGGTCAATAGTCCAATCTGATCGTAATATCGCAAAGTTCGGAGTGTCATACCTGTACTTTTGGCAAGCTGCCCAGTCGATAAATAATCTCCTTTGCTCAACAGGTTCTCCCTCCTTCCCATGCATTGATTTTCCAGTACAATCTACTAGGTTAGTATACTTGGTGACGTAACGTCACTAGCAAGTTAAATTTTTCGATAATTGAGTGTGTGGAAAACAGGGACCCTGCTGTATGGTTATCATTACGATTTTGATGAGGAAGGTAGAAGGGGGCCGAAACGGCCCCTTTTTCATTCTGTGTAAACAGCCTGTTTTTGCTTTGAGATGGGGTTCGCCGAATAAAGAAACGATACTGATTTACTCAACGCGGATTTAATTTCACCTGTGAGCCTTTGCCGCCCGTCTGGATTCCGGTTTCCTTCATTCCGGCTTCTTTCAGATCGACCAATAGCCGCTCTAACACCGCTTTGGCGGCGGCCGCTTCCTTGGCGCCGGACGATTTTACGACCAACTGCACCGGCTTGCCGGAGCGCAGATGTTTGTCTGCTTGGCGCAGCTTCGTGTCGTAGTCATGCTCCTCGATATGAGCAGTGAAGCGAAGCTCCTTGACCTTTTCCTTACTGCTCTTTCCAGCCATGTTGCTACCGCTCACCTTGCGTGTTCCGGTTTCCTTCTGCGCGAGCGCTTTTCCCTTGCCCTTAGCTACTAGGCTACATGGCGGAGGACTGCTCATCAGTGATGTGCAGACCAGATCCATTCCTTTGGATCGGGCCATAGCCAAGGCTTTCTCTCTAGAGACGATACCGATCTTCTCACCGTTGAGTCCAGTGAGCATGACCTCGGAAGCTTTTATTTGCTCGTTGATTAATACTGCCACGTAAATGAAGCCTCCCTTAAAAACAATGATAAAGCTATCATATACGGAACCCGTTTGCGATTCAATTTGGAATTCCGGGTAGCGGGCAGATGGAGCTTTCCAATGCGACATAGTACTTTTCTTTAGTACAATCTTTGTTGACAAAAATCATCAACCCCTATACTCTTTTACTGATAATGATTATCATTTTCTAATGAGACATATACATGCAGGGGTGAATGAGAGAAATGAAAAAGATGTTGAATGGTCTATTATTGTTTACGGTTTTTGCTATTGTATTGGCGGGCTGCGGATCAGTAGGGGATAGCTCGAAGTCGGAAGCCACTTCCGGATCTGAGCAGACAACCAAAGCGGCCGGGCCGGTTACGGTTAAAGACGATCACGGGGAAGTCAAGCTGGACAAGCCAGCCGAACGTATCGTTGTACTGGAATGGACGTTTACCGAAGATCTGATCGCGCTGGGTGTGCAGCCTGTTGGTAATGCGGACAACGACGACTATAAGCTGTGGGTCACACAGGAGGCGAAACTGGCTGATTCGGTCACTGATATCGGTACACGGGGCGAACCGAATTTGGAAGCGATCGCGGCGCTCAAACCGGACCTTATTATCTCTAACGCAGACAATAATGCAGCGATTTACGCACAGCTTAAGGGAATCGCACCAACGATAGAATACGATCCTTACAAGGGAAACGGTTATGATTACGACCGCATGGTCGAGATCTTTAAGCAGATCGCTATCGCTACTGGAAGAACGGAGCAGGCGGATAAAGTCCTAAGCGAACTTGACCAACATTATATTGAGGCAAAGGCTGCATTGGAAAAAGCGGGAAAAGCGAATTTCCACTACGCGCTGACTCAGGCTTTCACAGCTCAAAATGCTGCCAGCCTACGGATGTTTAAGGATAACTCGCTTGTAGTTGGGACGCTTGCGAAACTCGGTATGGTAAACGACTGGAAGTCGGACAAAACCGAGAAATATGGATTCAGCACTGTTGGCATCGAAGCTCTTCCGGCGGTACAGGACAGCCATTTTATCTACATTACGCAGAAGACGGACGATGTATTCGGAGCCGCGATGAAGAACAATTCAGTCTGGAAAGAACTGAATTTCGTCAAAGAAAAACGGACCTACCCGCTGGACGGAACAACGTGGACGTTCGGCGGCCCAATCTCATCTAAAGTGTTGGTTGATCAGGTGGTTGGAGTTCTGACGAAATGACCCGAGCAGACAGAACGAATTTGTCGAAGGCTTGGCGTGTAGGAAGCATTTTTGGGGGCGGATTGGCCGTCCTTATCGCGCTTTTTTTTGTAAGCTTGTGCTACGGAGAGGCGCCGATCCCGCTGCATACGGTAATCGAGGCGTTGACCCAGCGTCAGAATACGCTTGAGCACAATATGGTTTGGGATCTGCGGATGCCGCGTACGGTCATTGGAATCTTGGCTGGCGGTGCGCTGGCTATTGCCGGTGCGTTGCTACAGGCTATTACCAAAAATCCGTTGGCGGCTTCTGATACGCTCGGAATCAACGCTGGTGCCTACTTTGTGGTTGTGCTTGGCGCGGTGATGTTCCCCGGATTGCTGCATCAGGCTCCATTTCTGTTTGCCGCCATCGGCGGCCTGCTGGCAGCGGTGCTTGCTTACTTCATGGGCGGTGGGCGAGCTGGCAGTCCGATCCGGCTGGCGCTTGCTGGCCTCATTGTGTCTATGGTGCTCGGTTCGTTTACCGGAGCATTACATATTTTTTACTCCTTTGAAACGCAGGGATTGTTTCTATGGGGTTCCGGTTCGCTGGTGCAAAACGATTGGAGTGGCACTACTTATGCTTGGCCCTGGGTTGTAGGACTCTCGGTTATCGCGGTTTTACTGTCGAGGCAATTCGATGTGCTGGATCTGGATGAGTCCACATCCACGTCCCTCGGGCAAAAGGTGGGCTTGACCCGGGCGGTGGGAATTGTATTGGCGGTCTTGCTGTCGACCATTACAGTCAGCGTCATTGGACCCATCGGGTTTGTAGGTTTAGTGGCTCCGCATTTGGTGCGCTTAAGCGGCCTGAAAATGCATCGCTGGGTGCTGCCCGGTTCCTTCCTGTGGGGAGCATTACTCCTGACAGGCGCTGACGTGCTGGCGAAAATGGTCCACCAATCAAGCATGGATCTGCCGACCGGAGCAGTAATGGCATTGATCGGGGCCCCTTGGTTAATTTGGCTGATCCTGTGGAGGATGAAACTGCCTTCCGGCATCGGCGGACAGTCTTCAATGAACATAGGTGTGCGCTCTCGGAAATTACCGTATGGCAGGCTGGTCACATTGTTTGCGTGCGGGGCCGTGCTTTTAACCGTATTCAGCCTGATGTTTGGAGGAATGCGCATTCCGGTGGGCGATCTGCTGTCTGGCCTGTTCGGCGGTGAGAGCGCGAATTCGGCTTTGCTGCAGTTTAGAATTCCACGCACGCTGGTGGCGGCCGGGGCTGGTATCGCGCTTGCGGTCAGCGGTGTCTTGATCCAACTAGCCGTTCGCAATCCCTTGGCGGATGCCTCGATCATCGGGGTTTCTTCTGGAGCGGGATTCGGCGCGCTTGCAGTAATCATCGTCTGGCCCGGACTGCCTGTTTATGTGCTGCCGGTTGCTGCGATCGCCGGAGCGGCAGTTTCGGCGGCGGTGATCTTCTTTCTATCCTGGAACAAACATCTGAATCCGTCTGTTGTCATATTACTCGGCATCGCCGTATCAGCGATTGGAGCAGCCGGAATTCAGGTGCTAATTATCCAAGGCTCGCTGTGGGGCAGCACCGGTTATATTTGGCTGACGGGGAGTACCTATGCGCGAAGCTGGGCGCAGGTGACGACGATTCTGGCCTTTCTGCTCGTGTTGTTGCCAGTAGCCTGGTGGCTAGCTCGCCGCTTCGATCTTTTGGTATTTGACGATAGCAGCGCCATGGGACTGGGGCTTCCAGTGCGTCGCACCCGGCTGCTGGCGATGGCAGTGGGTGTGCTGCTGGCGGGAGGAGCGGTAGCCTGCGTGGGTACGATTGGCTTCATCGGGCTGATTGCTCCGCATATCGTGCGTACGTTGATCGGGCACCACGTACGCCGTTCCATTATTTTGTCAAGCATCCTGGGAGCGGTGATGCTGGTGCTGGCAGATACGATTGGACGGACGGTGCTTGCGCCGACGGAGATTCCTTCCGGGCTGCTGATCGCTCTGATCGGTGCGCCGTATTTCCTGTACTTGATGTATCGCTCCAATCGTAGTAAGTCAGTGTAGTTGAAGTGGTACGCAAAAAGGCTGTTTCCGAGCGGATTTTCCGTGGGGGAAACAGCCTCTTTTTATATAGACAGTTGCAGTATTAATTCATTTCTTCTGCAAAGCTACCTGGATTTTATATTTACAAATCTAATAAAGTAGATATAATGTACTTTATGGAACCGTTATTGATTTATAAAGCTTTGTCTAATGAGACACGCCGTCTAATTATGCTGTGGTTAAAAAATCCAGAGGAATTTTTTGATGAACAGGCTTATCTGAACCAAGGTCTTAATTTTCGAATCGGAGTATGCGTGGGGGAAATTCAGGCTAAAGCAGGACTTGCACAGTCTGTTATCTCAAGTTATTTATTAACGATGCAAAAAGCTGGTTTGTTGGAGTCTGAGCGAATTGGGAAGTGGACGTACTATCGTCGGAACGAAAAGACAATACAGGAATTTGCCGAGTACATCCAAAAGGAACTATAGACAGAAAGGAGGTTTTTTTTCGTAAAACACATCTATAAATCTGTATATATAAATATAATGGGGGCTTACATTTAAAATGAAACAGGTTAACTCTTTGCTTATTATTATTCTGGCTTTAGGCGTATTCGGCATTATTACAACGGAAATGGGGATTATAGGTGTTTTACCCCAGGTCACTCAAAAATTTAATATATCGACTTCACAGGCTGGCTGGCTTGTAAGTGTATTTTCTTTAGTGGTTGCTATTTCAGGTCCATTTCTGACCTTACTCGTTTCCGGTATAAATCGTAAAGTCATTCTGCTAACGGCTGTGCTCAGTTTTGTGATTTCAAATATGGTTTATGCTTTTACAACCGAGTTCGATGTTATGCTCATTTTCCGCATTCTCCCTGCTATTTTTCATCCTGTCTTTTTTTCGGTTGCCCTAGTGGTCGCAGCCAAACTTGTCCCGCCGGAAAAAAGCAGTAAAGCAGTCACCAAGGTTTTCGCCGGAATAACGGTCGGATTTGCTTTTGGCGTACCTTTAACTTCTTATCTCGCAGAAAAAATATCGTTAGAAGCCGCTTTCTTGTTTGGGGCTGTTGTCAGCATGATTGCCTTTACAGGAATCCTCATTTGGCTTCCTTCTATGCCGGTTAAAGAGAAAATGTCTTATGGAAAACAGCTCGGTATACTACGTAAACCTCAATTATGGTTCAATATCGTGACCGTTATTTTTATCTTTGCAGCTATGTTTTCTGTGTACAGCTACTTTGCTGAATATCTTGGTCAGGTCACCCATATGAATGGGTCATGGATTAGTATCATGTTAATGGTCTTTGGAATCATCATGATTTTTGGAAATTTTTTATTTGGAGGGTTATTACATAAAAATCTTATAAAGACCGTCCTTATGTTTCCCCTGCTTTATGTGATCATTTACTTAATTATTTATTATTTGAGTTCTTCTTTCCTTCCCATGGTTGTAGTCGTACTCATTTGGGGGGCAGTGCATTCCGGAGGGCTTATTATTAGCCAAGCATGGTTAACGACAGAGACGAAAGAAGCTCCCGAATTTGGAAACAGCTTGTTTGTTTCATTTTCTAATCTTGGCATTACTATAGGGGCCTCAATTGGCGGTTGGTTTATCTCTCACTTGGGAATACATCAGCTTATCTGGAGCGGAATGATGTTTACACTTCTGGCTTTTTTAACAATCATCATTAAAGTAAAAATGTTCAAATCTAATGCATGATAATTATTTACTAATTACGTAAACGTGGGACCCGTAAAAATAACTCTTTTCAGAGTCTATATTTTACGGTTCCGTGTTTTATTTAGAGCTTACGAATTTCAAATAAATCGTTAGGAGTGATATCGAAATAAACACACAATTTAGTGATAAGAGAGGCAGGTATACGCTTGTTCTCCATGTCTTTATTATGCATTAAATCCATAATCGTTGTTCTTCTATGGTTAATATCCTCAGATAGCTTCAATACAGACACATTGTGCTTTTCAATTATTTCTCCCAGTTTACAATATAAGACCCAATCCTTATTATCCATTAAAAAACCTCCAAAGACTGCATGTAAATTATTGCACATTAAACGTTCATGTGCTATACTGTGTTTGTATATATGATCGTTAAACGATCAACAAAATTTAATACTGATACCTTATCAAAGGGATGTACAACATACCCTTGGCTTTGCTATTGCCATTTTTCCAAAAATTGAATTGGGGATGATACCATGATGCCAAACACTAAAGCCAACAAACAAGTCATCAAAACCATTGTTCGTATGGGACAGGTTTGGGAGCAGACAGAAGAAAACGAAGAAGCTGGGCTGCACTACTATCACATTACAGATGCCCTCAACCGCCAATGGCAGACCATTGGGGTGAATGTTACTGATGCGATTCAAGTGTTTGAGAATGGGAACGATGGAGTGTGGACACGAATAATTCAACCAGCCCCATTTTACCCTGACCTGACTACTCACGATTTAATTCATATGCTCAGTATTGGCCCGGAGGCTTGGCGTATACGCAACGCTATCCAAATCATATTGAATAACGTGGAAAGACGCAATGCATTTGTGAATCGCATCGTGAATGTGAATGACGAAGATGTATTGAATCTATTATACAATATGAAAAAGGAATTTCTTAAGCGCGATCAGCTTTCAAACCAGAAGTTCATGGATTTATATGCTGTAAATCCTGTAGAGGCCTTATCGGTCTATTTTCTGGAGTCAGTGGATGTTCATACATATTGGGAGTGGAGCGAGGCAGGGGGTACATATAGTAAAGCCATTCAGTACAAACAAGTAAAGCCTGAAATGACTTTAGCTGAAGCTATTGAAAAGGCAGAAGATGAAGCCAGAGACTTGGTTTCAGGCTACTAATATCGTGTGCTATCATGTTTTTAACCAATCTATTGGCTTAGATGGGCGGTCGGTTTATCTCCTGCAAAGGAGGTGACGCCTGTGGAGGTTAAAGATGCGCTGACATTAATGATAATGTTCGGTACATTGCTGGTGACGCTGATCGGATTAGTCATCACAATTGTCGTTGCATTGAACCATAACCAAAAGAAGTAGATGAAAACGGATGGGTATTGATTTATGTTGAGAATGAAATGATCTTTGGAGGTAAACCGATGAATATTCGGATGTATCATGACTTGGGACCTGATACCTGAACCTAAGCATAAATGGGGAATTACAAGCTTGACCTTGCATCAATACGTTCAAATTCTCAACTTTAACGGTCAAACTCAGCGATCCGCAGAGCTTTTAAATGAAGAGGTTGTTGATTTGGAAATAGCGAAAAGTAAGGTATTGGATGAAGAGGATGTGCTTTTTCAATTTTCAGCGTTGAATGTAAATGCCAGGCTTTTGAGTGAGATAAAAGGAGACAAATAAAGAAAAGATGAGCGGTGATTATCCATGAGAATTAGCATCAAGCTGAAATTCAGTCTGTTCCTGGCTGTACTGCTTATTCTTGCTCTAGGCGTGCTAAGCTATTTCGTTCTTCAAGGGGCGGAAAAGAACCAGCAGACTCAAACCGAGGTTTATCTGGCCCAGCACGTCAAAACGGTTAATCTGCGAGTGAAGCAGACCTATTATACGGGTACGCGGCTGGAGCCGCAGACATTTATGAAGCAGCGAGGCCGGGGGCTGGCTACAGAGTTGGCCGGATTTACCGGACTGGGAGTCACGCTATATGATGCGCAGGGACTCCAGGTGGGCACCTCAATTCAAGATCATCCAGCGGTGGACCAGCAGAGTGGAGTAAATGCTGCATTGGCCTATGCATTGCAAAATAAAATTGCATATGAGGTTGTGGGGGACACACTCCTGTATCTGGCGCCGCTCCAAGGGCCAGAGGAACAAATGGGGGTAGTTCAGTTGCAATATTCACTCAAAAGTTCGCAGAGTTTTCTACGAACCCTCCAGAATTTGTTCCTGACTACAGGGATCGCGGTGCTTTTGCTAAGCTTCATCATTGGATATTTGTATTTTAACCGGGCAGCCGCAGCCATTGGACGGTTGAAAAAGGCGGCAGAGGATATTCGCCGCGCCGAATATATTCAGGCTCCTCCACTTAGGCGAAAGGATGAACTGGGCGAGCTGGCCGAGGGCATCTACTTTATGAGCATGGAGATTGAGCAGAGTATTGCTGCTAAGGATGAAGAGCAACGGAAGCTACAACTGGCTATCCACAAGCTCCAGGCGCTGGAGCAGCAGCAGAAGCAATATATCGGCAATATTAGCCATGAATTCAAGACACCGCTGACCTCCATTAAAGCTTACGTGGATCTGCTGAATATGTACGACGATGATCCCAAACTGCTGTTGGAAGCCAAGGCCAGCATCGCCCAAGAAACTCAGCGGCTATATGAAATGGTGGAGAAGGTGCTACAGGTGTCGGCGCTGGAAAAATATGATTTTGAGTCACAGGCCGAGCTGTTGGAGGTTGCAGAGGGGCTGCGCAATGTTTGTTCACGTATGAGCGGCAAGGCGGAACGCTTCGGTATCACTATTTCCTGCGATGCGAAGCCAGCCCACATCTGGATTGATAAAGAGAGCTTTATGCATATTTTTATTAATTTGCTGGATAATGCGATTAAATATAATGTCCCTCAAGGAACAATTCATGTCTACAGCGAACTTAGAGACAACCGGGTAAGGATCACGATCCGTGATTCCGGCATAGGCATTCCTGATGAAGCCAGAGAGAGGATTTTCGAGCCCTTCTACACGGTCAACCGCGACCGATCCAGGCAATCGGGCGGCACGGGACTGGGACTGTCACTGGTGCGCAATCTGGTCGAGAAGCAGAATGGAAGCATTACGCTGCTGGAGTCGGAAGGCGAAGGTTCGGTTTTTGAGCTATCTTTTCCGGCTACATCTTAACAGGTCTGCACTCTGTATCAAAGCTACGCAAAAAGTTTACAACTTGGAAACAAGCAGGTGTGGTTTAGAAATACTCCTCCAGTATGCTTAGAGTAAGCAAAGGCTACACAAAACTCATGATTAGGCTCCACAGCGAGTTTTGTATGAATCGAATTCAATCATGTCTATGCTGTACAATGTTTTTAGGGGGAATCATGCAATGAACGTAAATATCCACAGCAAGCCGGGCAAAACAGGACTCATTCTGCTCGCTACGGCAATTCTTCTGTCCATGACTGCGTGCAGTACAGGAAACACAGAGGCGCGGCAGGTCGTAGAGAAGTCCGGCAAAAAGATTACCGTGATGGATAACACCACTGAATCCGTATACACCAAGTTGAAGCTGGAGGGCATTGCTAAGATCGAGGGTGTGCGCGGGATGGATTGGGTGAGTGAAGGCACGCTTGCGGTTGATAAAGAGAACAGGAAGCTTTCCCCCGTGATAATTGAGGGAGAAAAACGTTATCCACATAACCTCTATCAATATGATCTTGCTTCCAGTGGGGAGACGCCGCTGCTGGAGGGGGAGAACAGCTACGGATTTGCAAAGCTGTCCCCTGACAGGAAGCATATGCTTTATCAGCAATTGTATGAATCCACAGGAATAGGCTACATCATGAATCTTGAAACCGGCGTTTCCGTGAAGATGTACGATGCAGAGTTTATGGCCGGGGAAGGCGTATGGGAGGATACAGGTCACGTTATTTTTCCCAATATGGAAGGGGACATTATCAGGGCTGATGTGAACGGAAAAAGTGAAGTCGCAGTCAAGACTGGACAGAGAAGTGTTTCTAGCGTGGCTCAGTCGGGAAACATGATCTACTATGTTGCAATGGGGGAATTGATCGCCTATGATATCGAAACCAAGCAATCCGAAGTCCTGAAAAAAAACGTCTGGGTGGTCCTTCCTTCCCCAGATGGCAGCAAGCTGGCGGTTGTAAAACACACCAAACCTGGGGAGAACGTATTGGTTCTTTGCGATACCAAAGGGAAAGAACTGTCCACATTGGCTTCGGGTATGCAACTGTTCGGCACAAGCTGGTCGCCGGATGGCAGCAAGCTGGCCTATGCGGTTTCTGAGGATGGAGATAAATACCGTTTTTTCATTACAGAAGCAGAAACAGGGGAGCAAACCCCGGTTCTGGGCGATAATGGCATAAGTGATCAGTTACGCTGGAGCCCTTCCGGTAAAAAGCTGTTGATTCCAACAGGGGTTTTGAAGGACACTAGATATCAATCTACGGCTTACGTAATCAAGTTATCTTAAGTATAAATCATTTATTTTAAGGAGGATGACGAACGCGATGAAAATAACAGAAGTGCTCTTAAATACACACCGATTGGATGCCATGAAAGATTTTTACGGCTCTCTCTTGGATCTGGAAGTTCTGGAGGAAACCGCTTCACGATTGTCATTTCGAGCTGGCGAATCGGTTCTTGCTTTTCAGGAAGATTCCCTCATGGAGAATGAGTTTTATCACGTTGCATTTGCGATTCCAACGAATAAGTTCATTGAAGCAAAACAATGGGTAATCGACCGGGGTATCTCATTGATTTCAAGAACCAAAGAGGATGAGTTTCTTTTCGAAAGCTGGAATGCAACAGCACTTTACTTCTATGATCCAGATCATAACCTCATCGAGTTCATCGCTCACCATTCACTCGATAACGCTGTAGATGAAGCTTTCGGGCCAAAGGCTCTACTTCGTATAAGTGAGATTGGCCTTCCTGTAGATAATGTTCCAAAATTTTGTCAAACCATCACAGAAGTGTTCCAACTTGATTCATGGGGTGGAGCTGGGCCGCAATTCACGCCGCTAGGGGACGCGGAAGGATTATTAATTGTAATAGACAAGCAGCGGCCTTGGTTCCCGGACGATAGGATGCCGCGCGAGTACAACACCAAAGTCTTGATTAATAGTACATGTCCTGCCAGTCTTTCGCTTCAAAATGGCTTGTACGAATTGAAATCAATCTGATTTAGAACTTCTCGCTCTAATATGAGACAGGAGGAATTCACTTGGCAACGATTGCTGAAATGTACAGGCATTTAACGATGCATCCGTTGATTTCGGAAGAAATATGAAACCACATGATTTGTTAAATGAAGCTATTTCTCACACAGGCATCATAAAGAGCAGATCGTGAATTTTCTTCAATCCATCGTCTAAAACCCATCTGTAGAGTGTTGTTATTTAATACCCTAAATAAAGGATCGAACAAGTGTACCGTTATATGGTATATTGTTCCTATAATAAAAGGTTTATTTATTCATAAGGCGGCACATTTTGGTCACTTTCATGGCGATATTGTAGAAGTTACACTTTGAAACCGATTAATGAATCGGAAGGTTGTAATAATGATGTTGATAAGGGGTGTGCTATAAGGAATTTCAACCCCCAATTGTTCTCTATCATGGTACAAATACTATGGTTATAGAGAAGAAGAGTTAATCCGAAAAGGTATCTTAAGTAAATATATGAGAGGTATATGATATTGTTCCAGAAGATGGTACAATGTATTGCAGTAAGTCTGTTCTATTATTGGATTGCAATAGCCTTCTTTTTAATGAGTTGATTCCTAACAAGTTCCTTTTAAGGGGTGGTTTATTTTGTCTAATACAGCCACGATACTCACAGAGATAACCAATCATATGAAAGATAATGATTTAATTCTAAGCAACTTAGCCAGAGAAGTAGACATGAATCCTGGTACGATGAGCAGCATCATTAATGGGAACCGCACTTTTTCAGTCGATCAACTAGATCGAATCACAAAAGCAATGGGGCATCCTGTCGGCTATTATTATGAACGATATGTGCATGAGTATTTAGCGGAAGCTAACCCTAATTGGCGTCGAATGAGTCCTTTCTTACATAATTGTGCGAGATTAAACAAATTGGACTGTATTCATGAAGTTGTAAACTTATTGATGGACAAGCTGGGATATTCAGAATCCTTATTCGAACTTGCTGAAGAACTCTTTAAAGAAGAGTTATATGAGGCGGCAGCTATACTTTATGAAAATGTAGCTGTAAGTGAGAAAAAGCAATATTCAGAACGTCTGGCTATGTGCCAGTATCGATTATTTGTGGCAAGACAAGGTGATAATCAAGAGGAAAACTATGATGCGGTAGTTCAGTTTCAAACTTACGTTGAGCGCTTGGATGAAGCGGATCAGCTAGATGCGTTAAGGGATTTAGTGAATACATGTCGTTCATTGCGTAAGTGGGATAAGGCCAATAAGTTTGCTACAACTTTGGGAAATAAAGCAGAAATACAATACAAAATCGATCAACAGTATCATGCAAAGAGCGAACATAGAAAGAAGTCATTTTACCCTCCATTTGTATACTGGGCATTTTCACATTTAATTCGTGCTGAAGCTTGTGATGCTAAGAAAGATTATGAAACAGGGCTCCAGCATATCCAGAAATATGCCGATTTAAGCTGGGTGGAAGAAGAAGATGAAACGACCCTAAAATGGAAAAATCAATTTAAGGAGTGGGCAAACGCCAATACCTATGTGAATAGGCTCCTTGCGGGTGAAGTAAACGTGCTTCCCGATTATGTTGCTTATTTTTCATCAAGAAAAGATGAAGTTCTTCCCGCACTTGATATTATAGTTGAGGCAGCTAACCAATATCATTTTGATGTAGATGATATTCTAAAGCAATTCGAGGTGGATATTTCATCTTATCTGGAGGAACAAAGCATCGAAAGCTTTTATACTCAACGATTCATAACAGAACGTTTTATACATTTTTCGAAGGAATTATCAGTTTACTATTTGACCAAAGGAAGATTTTCTGATGGCTTTAGATTTTTATTAAGTTGTTTGGAAAAATCTACATTAATCAATAATAAATCGTATATAATTAAATGTATGAGACTGTTTGAGTTTTTTCAAGAACATGCTTCTGCTGAGACAAGGGCAGTTTTCAGAAATTTGATTAATGAGGTGGATGAAGATGAAACGTAAAATTATTCTAACCTTTTTAGTAGCCAGCTTTATGTTAGTAGCAGTAGTGACTATACCTTTACAATTTCCAGATAAAGGGTCTAGTTATCAACCGACACATCACGGCGAAATTTAATCATCTCTAATAGGGATAAGTGATTTAAATTCGCATCAGTTATTGAAGCAGATCATTAAATTCTTATGATCAATACAGAAGGTTAGATGGGATTGTCCGTCTAGCCTTTTTGATTTGTAAGGAGTTAGGGACGGTTGATGCTTTTTTCTCAAAAATGATCTAAATAAAGCCCCCCTTTTATTGGAGGACTTGATAAAGTCAAGTTATAATATGGTCTGATATTAGTGACAAGTTGTAAATATTCTTGTTCAATAATCTCCTTGACTGTGTTTTTATTGGGAAGGTACATGCAGGTCATTGATCGCGCATAGGTTAAAAAGGAAAAAAATAATAAAGATAGCTAAGACGGCTCCGACCATGATTAAAATAGTTTTCTTTTTCATTAGTATTAGTTAAATGACCAACTATCAAGTTGACCTTTGGTGTTCCCATATACTATAGGTAGGGTCTGTCAATAATTTTGTGTAAACTCATTTGGAATACGTTACCAGTCCTAAGAGTAAGTATGATGATGCATATAAAGCACTATCTAAATCGTTATTTGGAGAGTAGGAGTGTACAGAAATGAACGATGATATCGTACAAATCATTAATGAATGGAATCCAATCGAAATATATCCTTTATTAGAAGATGAGTACTATTCCGAAATACGTAGAATTTATGAGAAAAGTAATAAAACAAACTCTGTAGAAGAATTAGCCAAACAAATTCATTTTGGATTTGCACAATCTTTTAAAAAGGAGTTCGATAAAAGTATTGAAGCGTGTCGATTGATTGCTAAGAAAATAATTGATGTTACAAAATAATTTATATCTGAGCTTACCTCTTTGATTGTATAAAGAAGTGAGCTTTTTTGTAGAGTTATCCCGTCTGAATAAAGGGGGATTAGATTAGAAAGTGGGCACAGAGAATCGAGAATCCTAAAATCAAATCAAATCAAATCAAATTCATTCTTAACGGATTGATGTGGAATGCGCAGAAAATGCACATTACGCAATAGTCACTCCACAAAATTAGTGTACTAAAATTCAATACATATCCACGGGTGTCCACACTCACGCGCAAATGCTGCATAAAATATCCCGGATGAACAAAGAGGAGGTGCACGTGAGGACAATGATACACATGGAACCCGTACAGGTGGGTGAGCATTCATTTATCGGAGTTGAGGTCAAACTGCCTAAAACAACGCTGTTGACCATCTCCAATTTCCGTGGTTACATCATGTGCGGCGCACTGGATGTCGGATTGCTGAATGAACGGCTGGGAGATCGGAAAATTCTTGCCGCACGAGCTGTGGGTGTGAAAACGCTGCGCGAATTGTTGGAAGCGCCCATGGAGTCGGTGACGACGGAAGCGGAGCAGCTAGGGATTAAGCCGGGTATGCCGGGGTATGAGGCGCTGTTGAAGCTGGTCTAAGTGGTAGGGCTTTTACTCTACGAAGGTAGAAAAACGCGAAAAACCGGGGCAACTTCGCTCCGGTTTTTCAATAGAAAAGTTATATTTTATCGAGTAAAACAATTCAACCTTCATACGAGCTACATGGCCCAGACAAATTAATCTACAAATAAAGCAGGCAGGCTGTCGCTAAAGGGAGCTTGAACGATCCCTTTTTCGGTAATGATGGCGGTAATGTATTCCTGAGGCGTAATGTCGAAAGCCGGGTTATAGACCTTGATACCCTGTGGGGCCGTCCTTTTGCCGAAGCTTTCGGTAACTTCCTCCGCAGGGCGTTCCTCGATGGGAATGTCTGCGCCTGTTGCCGTGTGCAAATCAATTGTAGATAGCGGTGAAGCTACATAAAAAGGAATACCATGCGCCTTGGCCAGCACAGCTAAGCTGTAAGTCCCGATTTTGTTGGCGACATCGCCATTGGCAGCCACTCTGTCCGTGCCGACGATGACGGCCTGAACCCATCCTTTGGCCATGACCATGCCAGCCATGTTGTCACACAGCAGGGTTACATCAATACCAGCCTGCTGAAGTTCAAAAGCCGTCAGTCGCGCCCCTTGGAGCACAGGACGCGTTTCGTCGGCAAACACTTTCAGGTGTATGCCGTTCTCATGTGCGAGATACATGGGAGCGAGCGCCGTCCCATACTTCGCTGTCGCCAGCCCGCCTGCATTGCAGTGAGTGAGCACGCCCATGCCGTCTTGGAATAGAGGTAAAGCATGGACGCCGATCAGGCGGCATACTTCCTCATCCTCTGCCTGAATGGATATAGCTTCACGCTCCAATCCGGCATTCCAATCCTCGACCCGTCCTCCGGTCGCTTCGGCCGTTAGTTCTTTGGCCCGCTTCTTCATACGGTCCAGTGCCCAGAACAGGTTCACCGCGGTCGGTCGTGATGTAGCCAAATGCCCGCAAACGCTGTGTACATGCTCCAGCCATCCAGCAACATCGGTTCCGCCGTAAGCGGAAGCACCCAGCACGACGCCGTAGGCCGCAGCCATCCCGATGGCCGGCGCACCGCGTACCTTCATGGCATGGATGCCATCCCACACTTCCTCGGCTGTGAACAAATCCAGCATCACGATGGATTCGGGCAGCAGGCGCTGGTCCAGCATGGACAAGTGGTCACCTTTCCATACTAGCGACGATAGAGCCTGACCAGGCACTATTGCTTCATTGGAAGCTTCAGTCGCAGATTTTTTGTTTTCACTCATATCCATTAAGCTCCTTTAGTTTGGGCAGCCGTTGCTGTCTGAATAATGTCTCCCAATTCACGAATCGAATGCACCTCACGATTGCGTAGAACCAAGGCTTTCCCGATAGATAGCGCCAGTCTTTCCGCTGCTTCCTTGATCGCACGATTGGCAATCGTGTCTATATCGGCCACATGCGACAAGCTGATGATGCGGCGGATGACTTTGCAGCCTGCAAAGCCAATCGTATCTTGCAGCACTTTCTGGATGTACAAGTCCTGATATCCCGGTGTGCGGGCCATGTGGTCGGTAACATGCTTGTCCCACAGTTTGCGGAACCCGCTCTCATACCGCTCCCATACCTGAATGGCAGTCTCTAAAAGCCAGTCACGCCGTTGCTGCATAGCTGTCTCGTCAGTAGTCCATCCGGGCTGTGCTGCGTAGTTCAACAGCAGATTGGCAATCACCGCCCCGATATCAAAGCCCATCGGTCCGTAGTAGGCAAACTCGGGATCAATGACTTTAGTGGACTCCGCTGTTACAAAAATACTGCCCGTATGAAGATCGCCATGCAGTAGCGCTTCTGTTCGCGTCAGAAATTTCTCGCGCAGCAAAGCCACTTCCAGGTGAATGGCCTGATCTGTACGAAGTGCCTCAGCCTCGTCTTCGATGTACGAACCATAGTTGTTATTGTCCGAAAACCGATAAGGCTCATCCAAAATAAGATCCTCGGTGATTTTGCAAAGATCCGGGTTGATAAAGCGCTTGACCAGCTCTTTTTTGTCTTGCTGATTCATGCCCAGATCCGAGGTGAAAAAGAGCGTACGTGCCAGAAATTCTCCAATATGGTCAGCGAAATGCGGATATGTGTTTCCTTCGATTAATCCTTTGCGCATGATTGTGTATGAGCTTAGATCCTCCATCACAGTCAAGGCGAGTTCATCGTCATAGCCGAGCACCGCAGGAACCAGCTCAGGGCAAATGTGGTGCTCCTGCTGAAGTGCCTCGCGTTCAATACGGGCACGATCCAGTGACAGCGGCCAGGATTCACCCACAATTTTCACATAGGGAAGCGCCTGTTTGGCAATGATACTCTTGTCAGATTCAGAATCCGTAATATGAAAAACCAGATTCAGGTTACCATCACCGATTTCTCGGCCTTCCAGACGGGCGTCCTGACTAAAAAATCCGGGGATGCCCTTCACGAATTCAATTGCTTCTTCTGTCGTTAAAGGATGATATTGGGACAACGAAGTCACCTCCATAAAATGTGCTTAAGTCGATTTCCAAAAATACTAAAAGATTAAACCAACCATTTTGCTTGGGTAGAGCCAAGTATAACGAAAAACGCTTGAATTTTGTACATTTTTTTTACGAAACGCCGGAAGAGCACTCAGGAACTCTGTTGTTTTGTTTCGTCTCTATACTGGAAGGGTAAATAATAAACAGACGTCCGGCAG
Organism: Paenibacillus sp. 23TSA30-6; assembly: GCF_014858585.1. NCBI lineage: Bacteria > Bacillati > Bacillota > Bacilli > Caryophanales > Paenibacillaceae > Paenibacillus > Paenibacillus sp. 23TSA30-6. The sequence continues at coordinate 70,819 of NZ_SLTL01000016.1, forward strand.
GCGAAATACCGTGCCCGCTGGCGTCTTCCCGTCAGAATGACGGTGGATGAATGCGTAAACGTTCCTGAATGAACAATTTGATGAAAAGGAAGGGATTTATTATGGCTAAAACAACAAGCAACTCGAAAAATACGCAAACGAAATCGGTGGAAGAACTGTTAAACCGTCAGGTGGCCAATCTGAATGTGCTATATGTGAAGATTCATAACTATCACTGGTATGTGAAAGGCACCAACTTTTTTACACTCCATGTCAAATTTGAAGAGCTATATAATGAAATTACGCTAAAAATGGACGAGATCGCTGAACGCCTGCTGGCGCTGAAAGGTTCTCCTTCAGCAACGTTAAAAGAATATCTGGAGTTGTCCTCGATTCACGAGGCAAGTGGTAATGAGGATGCGCCGAAAATGGTACAAACGCTGATTGAGGACTTTGCCACCGTCTGTGAGGAATTTCAGGAAGGGATTGAATTGGCAGAAAGTACTTCTGATCAGCCAACCGCAGATTTGCTGATTGGTTATAAGGCGGATCTGGAAAAACATATGTGGATGCTTCGCTCTTATCTGGGCTAACCATAACAATGATGCTGCAAGCTTGATTCTGACAGTTTAATTCTTATTCCATAGAAGTGGGACCGTATTCTGAAATAAGCGCTACACGTGTAAAAACGCTACTGACATCATGTTGTCGGTAGCGTTTTTATGGCTGAAAAATACAGCAATTTACAGCATTTTAATGTTTTTTCATAGATGGGATACGATTATGATGGGATATGCGGTAATGATGAATAATTACGCTATAATATAAAATAGGAAGCAGAAAATCACGGTAAAATAGCACCTTTCTTTTTCATTGTTCATCACGTTGGCTTTTAAACACACTTCGTATTTAGATGGGTTCGTATGCTATTTTGCCATTTGTGAGCTGGGTTCGTATGAATATTTTATGAAGAAAGTCGCATAACGTGTGTCTGTTGGGTTGCACCCTTAAAGATATTTATTATAAAATAACTTGAGAATCATTGAGAATCAGTTTAGAATGATTATAAATAAATTTTTAAATATTTCGCTTGCTTGAAATCAGGGGGCTCCCCTGTTTAAATATACTTTCTGATTTCGACACCACACTACAAATTTTGGAGGGTATTCCGAATATGGCTACAAACTTTAAGATTGAAGGTCTCAAAGCGACCATTGAAGGCAAGGAAATTCTGAAAGGCATCAACCTCGAAATGAAGGGCGGAGAAATCCATGCCATCATGGGTCCTAACGGAACGGGTAAAAGTACATTGGCCTCTGCTTTGATGGGGCATCCCAAATATGAAGTCACAGATGGCAAAGTAACTTTGGACGGAGAAGACGTTTTGGACATGGAAGTGGATGAGCGCGCACGTGCGGGATTGTTCCTGGCTATGCAGTATCCGAGTGAAATTGCAGGGGTCACCAACTCCGACTTTTTGCGTAGTGCAATTAACGCACGCCGTGAAGAAGGACAGGAAATTTCCCTGATTAAATTTATTCGCCAAATGGAAAGCAAAATGAAGGAACTTGAAATGAATCCTGAGTTTGCTCATCGTTACCTGAATGAAGGTTTCTCCGGTGGTGAGAAAAAACGGAATGAAATTTTGCAAATGATGATGATCGATCCGAAAATCGTCATTCTGGACGAAATCGACTCCGGTCTGGATATTGACGCTTTGAGAATCGTGGCTAGCGGTGTCAATGCTATGCGTTCCGAAGAGCGCGGTTTCCTCATCATTACTCACTACCAGCGTCTGTTGAATTACGTTAAGCCTGATTTTGTACATGTCATGATGCAAGGACGCATCGTTAAATCCGGTGGACCTGAGCTGGCTGAGCGTCTGGAAGCGGACGGTTACGACTGGATCAAGGAAGAACTGGGTATCGTTGATGAAACTGTAGGACAAGAGGCGTAAGCCGGAAGCGAGGAGGAAAACTAATGAGTACACAAACAATCCTTCCGGTAGATTCCGAGCAACTGCGCGTTCTGTCCGAACGTAACGGCGAGCCGTCATGGCTGACCGCAGACAGACAAAAAGCACTTGAGCTTGCAGGCAAACTGGAGCTTCCGGTATTTGAAAAAACCAAAATCGAACGTTGGAATCTCAACGATTACGGTCAACATAAAAACAGCGAGGCGATTGCATCGGTGGGGCAGGTTCCCGCAGCGATTGCCGATCTGGTAAAAGATCAGCAGGAGGGCGGTCTGATTATCCAGCACAACTCCGGCGCGGTATATGTGAAGCTGAGCGAGGAATTGGCAGCGCAAGGCGTTATTTTCACGGATCTGCAAACGGCGGTTAAGGAGCATGGTGATCTAGTTAAAGCTCATCTGAATACGGTCATTAAGACGGATGAAAATTCATTGTCCGCGCTGCACGCAGCGATCTGGAACGGTGGAGTATTCGCTTATGTGCCGAAGAATGTGGAGTTAAATGTTCCGCTTCAGGCTGTTTTCCTGACAGATGATGCGACAGCAACCTTTGCACCTCACGTACTGCTCATTGCTGAAAGCCATAGTTCCGTAACGTACGTAGACAACTATGTATCTGCGGATTTGGCTGCACCTGTCATTCATAATGGCGCAGTAGAAGTGGTAGCGAATGCAGGAGCCAAGGTGCGCTATGCAACGGTGCATCAGCTTGGAGAGCAAGTAACGGATATTTCGATCCGCCGTGCTACGTTGGGGAACGATGCAGCTATCGAATGGATTGTCGGAGAAATGAACTACGGCAATACAGCAAGCAATACGATGTCCGTGCTGAAAGGCAATGGCTCCAACTCGGATGCCAAGATTATTGCTGTAGGCTCCGGCTCGCAAAAGCTGAACTATACGACACAAGCACAGCATTTTGGCAAAAGTTCGGCCAGCCAGATGATTACACGCGCAGTTATGCGTGAAAATGCTTCTTCCATTATTAACGGTATTACGAAAATTGAAAAAGGTGCTACCAAAGCAGACGGCCAGCAAACAGAACGTGTTCTTATGCTTAGCCCGAAAGCGCGTGGTGACGCTAACCCGATCCTTCTGATTGATGAGGATGATGTGACCGCAGGTCACGCAGCTTCGGTCGGTCAGGTGAATCGTGAACAAGTGTATTATTTGATGTCCCGCGGGATTAGCCGTGCAGAAGCTGAACGCTTGATTATTTATGGCTTTCTGGCACCTGTCGTTTCTGAAATTCCGCTTGAAGGACTTCAACAGCAGCTGCAAAGCCTTGTTGAAAGGAAGTTAGGCCAATGAATACTGCATTGATCCGTGAACAGTTCCCGATTTTACATCAGGAGATTAACGGTCATCCGCTGGTTTATTTGGATAATGCGGCCACTTCGCAAAAACCGCTGGCGGTCATCGAGGCGATCAAGCACTACTACGAATATGATAATTCGAACGTTCACCGTGGTGTGCATACCTTGGGGAGTCGCGCTACGGATGCTTATGAAGGTGCGCGGGAGAAGGTAGCCCGCTTTCTGAATGCAAAGCGCAGTCAGGAAATTATTTTTACAAGAGGAACAACAACGGCGCTGAATCTGGTCGCTTCTTCCTATGGTAGAGCCAACTGTCAGGAAGGTGATGAGATTGTCATCACACAGATGGAGCATCACAGTAATCTGATTCCGTGGCAACAGGTAGCCAAAGCCACAGGCGCAACTTTGAAATATATTCCACTTCAAGAGGATGGTAGCGTTGATCTTGCTGATGTGGAGAATACCATTACCGAAAACACGAAAATTGTAGCGATTGCGCATGTCTCGAATGTGCTTGGCGTTGTGAACCCGGTCAAAGAGATTGCCGCTATTGCGCATCGAAAAGGTGCGATCATCGTCGTAGACGGTGCACAAAGCACACCACATATGAAAGTAGACGTGCAAGACATCGATGCTGACTTTTATGCTTTTTCTGGTCACAAAATGTGTGGTCCTACAGGGATCGGGGCATTGTACGGCAAAAAGGCGCTGTTGGAAAACATGGAGCCGATTGAATTCGGCGGGGAAATGATCGACGATGTGGGATTGTATGAATCCACATGGAAGGAGCTGCCTTGGAAATTCGAAGGCGGAACCCCGATCATTGCCGGAGCTGTCGGTTTGGGAGCTGCCATTGATTTTCTGGAAAGCATCGGGCTGGACGCGATTGCACAGCATGAAAGCCGTCTGGCCAACTATGCTCTCAAACGTCTCCGTGAAGTGGATGGCTTGACGATTTACGGTCCTGCTGAACGTCATGTAGGACTCGTAACATTCAATCTGGATGATGTACATCCGCATGATGTAGCGACCGTGCTGGATAGTAAAGGGGTGGCTGTACGTGCAGGCCATCACTGCTGCCAGCCATTGATGCGCTGGTTGAAAGCCAGTGCAACGGCGCGAGCCAGCTTTTACCTCTATAACACAGAAGAGGAAGTCGACGTTTTGATCAGCGCCTTAATCCAAACAAAGGAGTATTTTGGCGATGCAACTTGATGACTTGTACCGACGTGTAATTATGGATCATTATAAAAATCCGCGGAATCGCGGACGTTTTGAGGATGACGTGGTCACGGTGGATTTGAACAATCCTACGTGTGGTGACCGGATTTCTCTTCAACTCAAGACGAAGGACGGCGTTGTCGAGGATGCCCGTTTTACAGGGGAAGGCTGTTCAATCAGCATGTCCTCCGCTTCAATGATGACAGAGGCGGTTAAGGGAAAAACGATTGATCAGGCGCTGGATATGGCGAATCGCTTCTCTTCTCTGATGAAGGGTGAAGCCGCCGAATTCGACGATTATGAAGAACTGGAAGCTTTGTCAGGTGTCAATAAGTTCCCGGCCCGTATCAAATGTGCGACTTTGGCCTGGAATGCGCTGCGCAAAGGAATTGATGAAGAACAATAATTTAACTAGAATAGAGGAGGTTTGAGAAACATGGCCAAGCAAGCACCGGAAATGGAAGAGTATAAATATGGCTTTCGTGACGAGCACAAATCCATTTTCCAAACAGGTAAGGGTCTCACTCCGGAAATCGTAAAGGAAATCTCCAAAATTAAGGATGAGCCAGAATGGATGCTGGAATTCCGTCTGAAAGCACTAAAGCAGTTTGAAAAAATGCCTATGCCAAACTGGGGCGGAGATATGAATGAGCTGGATTTCGACGATATCCAGTACTATGTAAGAGCCTCCGAGAAGCAAGGAAAAACGTGGGAAGAGGTTCCTACGGAAATTAAGGAAACCTTTGATAAACTGGGAATTCCTGAAGCGGAGCAAAAGTTTTTGGCTGGTGTATCCGCGCAGTATGAATCCGAGGTTGTTTACCATAGCATGCAAAAGGAACTCGAAGATCAGGGCGTTATTTTCATGGACACCGATACGGCGCTGCGTGAGCATCCTGAAATTCTGAAAGAGTATTTTGCGACAGTTGTACCTCCTGCGGACAACAAGTTTGCAGCACTGAACAGTGCGGTATGGTCAGGCGGAAGCTTTATCTATGTACCGAAGGGTGTAAAATGTGAAGTTCCATTGCAGGCTTACTTCCGTATTAACTCGGAAAACATGGGGCAATTCGAGCGTACACTCATTATTGCCGACGAAGACAGCTTCGTTCATTATGTAGAAGGCTGTACGGCTCCGATTTACAGCACGAACTCGCTGCATAGCGCAGTGGTGGAAATCATTTGTAAGAAAAACGCACGCGTTCGTTACACAACGATCCAAAACTGGGCACCAAACATCTTTAACTTGGTGACCAAACGTGCGGTTGCAGAAGAAAATGCAACGATGGAATGGGTCGATGGTAACATTGGTTCCAAGCTGACGATGAAATACCCGGCAGTTGTGCTGAAAGGCCGTGGAGCTAAAGGTATGGTCTTGTCCATTGCAGTTGCAGGCAAAGGCCAGCATCAGGATGCAGGGGCGAAAATGATCCACTTGGCACCAGATACGACATCGACGATTGTATCCAAGTCGATCAGTAAGCATGGCGGTAAAGTAACGTATCGCGGACTGGCTTCATTTGGTCGTCAGGCTCAAGGGGCAAAATCGAATATCAAGTGTGATACGTTGATTTTGGATAACCAGTCGACCTCCGATACGATTCCTTATAATGAAATCATGAACGACGACATTACGCTGGAGCACGAAGCAACGGTATCCAAGGTATCGGAGGATCAGTTGTTCTATCTGATGAGCCGCGGCCTGACCGAAGCGGAAGCGACACAAATGATCGTTATGGGCTTTATCGAACCGTTCACCAAAGAACTGCCGATGGAGTACGCGGTAGAGATGAACCGTTTGATCAAGTTCGAAATGGAAGGCAGTATTGGTTAAAACGCTGTAACCCTTGGTGAGACAAGGTTTTTGAGATAATCTAAAGATCTTAAAGACGGATCGTGCCGATTTTGTGCCGACTCGTATTCCCTGTTAGTGTAGGAGGCGAACTTTTTAAGTTCGTCTTCTTCTATTTTTTCCGTAATATCTAAATAGATGTCGGCAGTTTTCTGAATTGTCTTATGATCTAACCGTTGCAATACATACTTAATACTTAATCCACCTTGAACCCTCAGATCAACATATTCCTTTAGTTCGGCTACCGACATTCTGGTTTTGCGAAACCACGTCATTCTTTTAATCCATTCCAGATAAGGATGATCTATGATTCGGTTGTTTATAAGGGGAGGTAGAATTAAAAAATTTATTGTTAGGACTGCGGATAATTGCCTAGCGCTTAACTATGTTTGCTTAATAGGATGTTGTAAGCCGCAAAAACATAAGGAGGCAGGCAACGGATGCAGAAGAATAAACCTGCTGTAAAGAAGAAAACAATCTCTTCTAAACAGACACAAAGGCATGTACATGAATTTGAAGGTAGTACCAAACTGGCTGAAGAAGGCGCAGACCGACATAATCACCGCTTTGCAGGTGTTACTGGGCAAGCGATTCGAGTTGGAAGAAGCCATGTCCATGAAATTGATCTTACAAATACTGATTTTCTGAACCACTTTCATAATCTGAAAAAGATTAGAACAGGACCAGCTATCCCAGTCGGAAATGGCAAACACGTACATTTTGTTACAGGCCAAACTACATTAAATGATGGTCATGTACACCAGTTTAATTTCGCAACATTGATTCAGGCACCTCTTATTTAATGAACGAATGTAGAAGGTGAGTAATCAGGTTTGAGGTGAAGGGTTCCATAGGATAATTCTCGCTTTACGAGGGTTATGTTGGGGCTGAGCCATGATGACTATCAGGCATTTGTCCGTAACATAAAAAGAGGCTGTCCTTCGTAGAAGAACCTACGAATCAAGGACAGTCTCTTTTTATTCGCGTAGCCTGTGCTTCGGCAAGACATTTCGTTCCACCGAAGTAACGCCGGGAGGCATTAGCAGATCAGGATTCCAGAAAAATTTCATCAATGGATACATGTCGCTCTCTGGACAAGTCTACATATTCATTATCGTTAATTCTCACTAAGGGTCTAAAGTAATCAGCAGGATTGTTCAGAATAATCGTTCCTGTCTGACCTGTAGTCAACAGGACCTGCTTGTTAATAAAGTTCGGAAGCATATGCCGGATGAAGACTTGAGTGGCCTCCGGGTTAAGATGTCCGAAGCTCATGCTGTGCAGCTCGCGCAGTACGGTGAGCAGCTCCTGCTTCGTCTGGTACACACGGTTAGAGATCATAGCGCTATATACGTCCGCAATCGCCGTAATACTAGCGAAAGGGTGAATATCCTCCTTGAACAGTCCATGCGGGTATCCGCTTCCGTCTTCTCTTTCGTGATGCTGCAAGGCGACGATGGCTGAAATCTCATCGCTGGTTGAATTGCGAATTATATTATAGCCGTAGAGGGAATGTTTTTTCATTTCCTGAAATTCTTCAGGCGTCAGCTTATCAGGTTTATTCAGAATCTCATCCGGTATCATGGACTTGCCTATATCATGTAAATATCCGGCCTTGCCAGCGATATAGGCTTCTTCTTCCGTATATCCAAGCCATATGGCAATGTAATACGACAGTACACCTACTTGGAGAGAATGATTGTACGTATAGTGATCTCCCCGCTCCATAATTAACAGCAGAGATACGACATCTTTTTGACGAGTCAGCTCTGAAACGAGGGGGCCGAACAGCTCATCGACTCGAAATTCATCAAATTTGCCGGATGCGGAAGCTTCGAGAAACATGCTTTCAAAGCCATGAATAGTCTGCTCCATAAGGGGAACGGCGCGTTTAAGGGACTCGGGGGAAGCGGGAACATCGGGGGCAAAGTCAACCGGAATGCTCGCTGAACCGGCATCAATGTCGATATAATCGACACCGTGCATGATGAGCTTGGATATATCGTCGTGCTGTAGCATGGTGCCCTGAATCATGACGGGTACGCCGTGTTCATTGTATGTATCAGATCTGAGACGATCTCCTGGCTTGGCATCGGTAACGTGAACTCTCATGTGCTTAACCTCCTTATTGTCGTAAATTTGTCGAAAATACGAAGCAAACCTAATATATCAAGAATTATATGGGATGACAACGACTAATTCACTATTATTCCTAGCTGTAAAATAGGTCCCAGGAACCCGTCTCTTCTCAGAGGCATACGAAGACATTGTGACCTTGCTTCTCCACGGGTCTCTATCCTGAGACAACAAAGTAGCTAAATCGTAGGTTGTAGCTCACCCCCGCCGACATGTACCATAATGCGAAATAACATGGTATCCTTAAACATTAGAAGCAACAGAGTCGATATATAAACTATAGAGGAGGGCGGTTATGGAGATGACGACTCAGCAAACGTTAACCATTTTGCATACCAATGATATACATAGTCATTTTGGCAGTATGCCTTCGATAGCCGCGATGATTCATGAACGAAGAGCTGCATCAGGAGATGCGCTGCTTGTGCTGGATATGGGAGACCACATGGACCGGATGGCCCCCGAAACGGAAGGAACGCTGGGTGGGGCGAATGTGGATGTGATCAATCTGACGGGGTACGATGCGATTACGATTGGTAACAACGAGGGTCTGACTTTTACCCCGGATATTCTTGAACAGGCATATGCAGGAATTCACTGCCCGGTCGTATGCGGCAATATCAGGGAGAACGCCACAGGAATGAAGCCTGCGTGGATGACGGATTCGCTCATTTTGGACAAGGCTGGCATTAAGATAGGCTTGCTCGGAGTGACGGCTCCTTTTGGCGAGTTCTATCAATTGCTGGGATGGGATGCACTCGATCCGTTTGAGGTATTGGGCGAGCAAATTCCGTCCCTGAGAAAGCATGTCGATGTTCTGGTTGTGATGTCGCATCTGGGTTTACCTTCGGATAAGAAATTGGCATCGCAGTTTCCGGAGATTGACGTGATTCTTGGAGGGCATACCCATCATGTGCTGGAGGAACCGCTGTGGATCGGGAGCACAGCTCTATGTGGGGCTGGCAAGTATGGAACGCTGCTAGGTGAAGTGACCCTAAGCCGCAGCAGTGGTCATGAACCGTTTCGGGTTACGTCAGGCGGCGTAGTTCCTGTAGATCACACACTGCTGGATGAAAAGGTAGCGTCGGCCATTGTACTGCATCGCAGACAGGCAGAGCGTGCCATGGAGAGCACGGTTACGGTGACGGATCGGAAACTGGAGATCGCATATGATCGCGAATCTCCTTTCGGAAATTTGCTGGCACAATCGGTGTCACATTTTACGGGAACCGCTATTTCTCTAGTGAATGCGGGCCAACTGCTTGGCTCTTTACCTCAAGGTGATGTCAGTAAAGGAATGCTGCATTCCTTATGCCCTTCGCCGATTAATGCCTGTGTCATGAAGCTGTGGGGGAGAGATATTCGGCTCGCACTGGAGCAGTCTTTGCTACCGGAATTTGCTGACAAGAAAATGACGGGATTTGGCTTTAGAGGTAAAGTGCTGGGTACGATGTGTGTGGAAGGTCTGGAGATTCAATATGATCCGGCCCGCGCTCCTTATGATAAAGTGACGGATATACGTGTAGCGGGTCGCTCATTGGAAGAAAATGAGCAATATACGGTGGGCACGTTGGATATGTTTACTTTCAGAGCAGGTTATGAGGTGCTTGCGAACGGAACGGAACTCCGATTTATGCTTCCAGAATTTTTGCGGGATTTGATTGAAATGGAGTTGAAGCGTCCGGGCGCGATGGAAGAGTGTTTTGCAGCTAGGTGGCTTCAGGTATCAAAACAATCGGGAGAGGATTAAGCTGCGACTGGTACCTGTTACATTATTGAGAGCCGGCATGAAGCTGGGCAAAAAAATATACAATGAAAATGGAATGGTGTTGCTCTCGGAAGGTGTTGAGCTTACTTCGCGATTGATTGAACGTCTAGGCCAAGTCGGAATTGGATATGTATACATCGAGGATGCGGTGACAGAAGATATCGTGATCCCCGAAATGATCCATGAACAGACGAGGGCTGCGGCGCTACAGGAGATCAAAAAGCAGTTTCAGGGTCTGTCCTCCTACTCCGTAGATCATAAGCACCAATACTTTGGCAAGTCATTTTATAAGGTGATGGAATCCATTCTGGACGATATCGGAGGCCGTCAGGATGCCGTCATTATGCTGATGGATATCGGGGCGGCAGATCAGGATCTGTATCATCATTCATTGAACGTATGTCTGTATTCGCTTGTACTGGGAATATCCAGTGGCTACGATAACAACCAGCTCATGGAGCTGGGCATAGGTTCACTACTGCATGATATTGGTAAAATGAAAATTTCACCTCAAGTGCTATATAAGCCGGGCAAATTGACGGACGAGGAATACGAGCACATGAAAACGCACACGGTGATCGGCTACAAGCTGCTTAAAGACGAACCGGGAATCCCCCTGCTGTCGGCGCACTGTGCATTACAACATCATGAACGTATCGACGGCAGCGGATATCCGAACGGCTGGAAGAAGGACCAAATCCACGAATACGCCAAATGGATCGGTCTGGCAGACTCGTACGATGCGATGACAGCAAGCCGCATATACAAGCAGCCTTTGTTGCCCTATGAAGCAATGGAGGTGCTGTATGCCGGTGCGGGCACGTTGTATGAGCAACGGATGCTGGAGGCATTCCGCGATTGTGTAGCTATATACCCGCTGGGGCTCTCTGTGGTGCTCAATACGGGGGAAGAAGGGGTTGTGGTGCGCATACACTCCAAAATCCCGCAAAGGCCCGTTATTCGGATTGTGAGGGATCGGGACGGACAGGAACTGAAAGTCCCTTACGATGTGGATCTGTCTGTATCTCTTTCAGTGATGATTACCAACACACTGGGCGCTACAGCTTCCCCTTTTGGAGCAATACACGTGGATTAGCAGATGAAGTGGAAGAAAACATGCAGACACTTTACACATCATGATATGATATTCATACGTCTTTTGAGGTTAATAATAGAAATAAGGTGAAAAATAATGACAGTTCTACAAAACAACATACTTCCACAAATATCGCCAGCGTATGATCCGTGGGACCCGATTGTCTCGCTGCGTACACATGGCCGTCATTTGCTGACAAGTGTGGAAATGACCGTGACGCATCTGTGCAATATGCGCTGTGAGCACTGCGCTGTGGGCGACATGCTTGTTATGAAGGAGGCTCCCTTCCTTCCATTAGATCTGATGCTGAAACGACTGGATGAAGTCGAGCATCTGGAGACGATCAGTATGACAGGCGGAGAACCCGCTTTGCTCGATAAAACGGTGGACGAAGTGATCGTTCCGCTGCTGAAATATGCCAAAGAGCGTGGCATTCGCTCGCAAATCAACTCCAACCTGACATTGGATATTCGCAGATATGAGAAGATGCTCCCTTATCTGGATGTCATGCATATATCGTTTAATTATTTGAATGCCGACGATTTTTATGAAGTGGGTTTTGCAAATACCGGACGTCCGACTCCACGCGCGGGGGCTGTTCGCCTTTATGAGAAAATGGTGGAAAACGCCCGCAGGTTGAGCGAAATGGGTATGTTTATTTCTGCCGAATCCATGATTAATTACCGTACTCACACGAAGCTGGATGGTATTCATCAGTTGATTAATGAAATGGGCTGTCGACGGCATGAGGTTCATCCGATGTACGCATCGAATTTTGCCTCTGCCTTACCTGTCCTTTCACTCGAAGATATGCGCAACTCCATTCATAAGCTGCTGGATGTGCGTAATCAGGATATGTGGATGCTGTTTGGCACGTTGCCGTTCTTTGCCTGTTCGGACCGGGAGGAAGACCGCAAGTTGCTTCGCCGACTGCGCCAAGAACCGAATATTACGGTGCGTAATGATCCGGATGGAAGAAACCGCGTAAATGTGAATATGTTCACGGGCAGCGTATATGTGACGGATTTCGCAGACATTCCGGCTTTCGGAAATATTCAGGAGCGCGGTCTGGACGATATTTTCGGTGAATGGCTCAATGAGCATCCGTTGAATCAGACCGTGAACTGTCATTGTGATGCCGCTGCCTGCTGCGGACCGAATCTGCTCGTAGCGGATATGTATTACAAGGGAGTAGATTTTAAATCCAGAAAAGCAATACAACTATAGAAATGGGGAGTTCGTATTGGAAGGTCATACCGAGTTTCATTGGGGATTGCTAACGGTGAATCTTCTTTTGGTATTGCTGCTCGTCTTTCTGAACGGTGTATTTGTGGCAGCGGAATTTTCGCTGGTCAAAATGCGCCAATCCCGATTGACGCAGCTCCAAAGTGAGGGGCATCGCATGGCAGGCTATGCGCTAAAGGTGAACCAGAAGCTGGATGCTTATCTGTCCGCCACCCAATTAGGCATTACGCTGGCTTCGTTGGGCTTGGGCTGGATTGGTGAACCAGCAATATCCGGCTACCTGATCGAGCCACTCATGCACAAACTCGGTGTAACTGACGGTACACTGATTACAACGGTATCCGTTGTCGTCGGATTTTGCGTGATTACCTTTTTGCATATTGTATTGGGTGAGCTGGCTCCAAAGTCTTTGGCGATCCAGAAAACCGAAGGTGTGGCCTTGTTTTTATCCGCTCCTTTGCTGCTTTTTTACAAGATATTTCTGCCCGTCATCTGGGTGTTGAATGCCGCTGCGAATTTGCTATTACGGGCGTTCGGCATCCAGCCTGCGAGTGAAGCGGAAGCGGCGCATTCGGAGGAAGAGATCCGTATCTTGATGAATCAGAGCGCCAAAAGCGGTGTTATTGATAAGGACGAAATCAAGCTGATGGATAATATTTTTGATTTTTCCGATTTGCTGGCCCGTGAAATTATGCTTCCTCGTACGGATATGGACTGCTTGTATACGAATTTATCGTTTAAGGAAAATCTGAAAATCATCAGTGATACCAAGCATTCTCGCTACCCGGTAGCGGTTGAGGATAAGGACCAGATTATCGGCTTTGTTCATATTACCGATCTTCTGTTGGCTGAGCAGGGCGAGCAACTGGATCTGGCCTCGGTGGTGCGTCCAATTTTGAATGTGCCAGAATCCATGGAAGTAAGTCACGTGCTGCGTCTTATGCAGAAAAAGCATTCCCAGATGACTCTCGTGGTCGATGAGTACGGCGGAACGGCCGGACTACTGACAGCGGAGGAAATATTAGAGGAAATCGTCGGGGATCTCTACGATGAATTTGAGGATGAACGTCCAAGCGTGGAGATTAAGGATAATATCATTTCCGTGGACGGCCGTTTGCTCATTGAGGATGTCAATGATCTGACAGGGGTGAACATTGAAGACGACGAAGTGGATTCCATTGGGGGCTGGCTGTTTAAAGAACTGGAAGGCAGCCCGGTGAAAGGGAAAAAGATTGAGTTTTATAACCTGACCTTTGAGGTGGAAGAAGCGACAAGGCTTCGTATTATGAGAGTGAGGATTAACCACAAGCCCGACCCTGTAATCGAAGATGAACTTTCCACCGATGAGTCCTGATCCATAGACACGGTTTGGGTCAGTTCCGTTCCGGTATGAAAGCTATTATAGAGTGTAAAAGCAAGAGCCTTTGGATCCACGGTATCGTGGTTTTAAAGGTTCTTTTTTTATCTGTGATTTTTTGTTCGAGACTTGGGCGATGCCGCATATGTTGAATAGTAAAGCAGATGGATCAATCAAAGGAGGTCCCGGCCCGTGAAATTTCCACAGCAAGGTGAGTTTGCCCCGTTTGTCGGTCCGTTCGATCCGTGCCCGCCCGTTTTGTGTAAAACCTTTGTGCTTCCACCGAACCTGTTTGTACAATTTCAGCCCCCAGGTCTGCCTCAATTCAGTCCAGAAGAGGCGCTGAGGAAGGGAACGCTATGGCCCTTGTTTTACAGCCCTTATGAGTCTTGTAGAAACCAGGGGGGAGGCGAGTAAAATGGATTATCCAAATCAGGGTCAGGCCCAAAACCAGCCTCAGAATCGAAATCAGGTTGAGAACCAGCAGCAGAACCAGAATCAAAGCCCTTATTCAAACCCGTATCAACAACAAAACCATACTGAGGGCTACAATCAGTACGACAGAAACCCATACCAAGGCTATGCTCCCCAGACCAAGCCGGGTGATGCACAGTTTTATGCACTGTTGGAGAAGCTCCAGGCGGTGGATTTTGTATTGGTGGAACTGAATTTGTATCTCAATACGCACCCGGATGATTTACAGGCTATCGAACAGTTCAATAAGCTGACGCAGGAAAGGACCGGGATTGCCAATGAGTATCAGATCCTATACGGACCTCTGCAAAATTTTGGCCGTGCCTATTCCAAGTATCCTTGGGAATGGAACCAAACCCCTTGGCCGTGGCAGGTATAGGCAGATACAACCTTTTATAAAGGAGGAACATAAATGTGGGTATATGAAAAAAAGCTGCAATATCCCGTACGTGTCAGCAAATGTGATCCTCATATGGCCAAATTGCTTATGGAGCAGTATGGCGGAGCGGATGGCGAGCTGGCAGCAGCTTTACGGTATCTGAATCAGCGGTATACAATTCCCGATAAGGTTATCGGTGTACTCAATGATATTGGTACGGAGGAATTTGCTCACCTTGAGATGATTGCCACGATGATTTACAAGCTGACCAAGGATGCGAGTGTAGATCAAATGAAGGCAGCAGGGCTGGGGGAACATTACGCGGCGCATGATCATGCGCTGTATTATCAAAACGCTGCCGGAGTTCCTTTTACAGCGGCCTATATTCAAGCCAAAGGCGACCCGATTGCCGATCTATATGAGGACATAGCGGCGGAGGAAAAGGCGAGAGCTACATACCAGTGGCTGATTGATCTGACAGATGATGTGGATTTGCAGGATAGTTTGAAGTTTTTGCGCGAACGTGAAATAATCCATTCGCTCCGCTTCCGCGAGTCTGTGGAAATTTTGAAGGAAGACCGGAATCAAAGGAAAGTGTTTTAAGGAAATCATTCAGAATGTCTCTTGGTAAGCTAATGCTTGCAGGAGACATTTTTCTTTTAAGAATTGTAATTTATGAAGGGCGCTTCAGCATCGAAGCGCCCTTCGTGTTGTCTATATATGTGAGCAGAAATGATCTCGGGAAACGGCTCAACGAGCCACTGAGCCAGTTGCAAATCATGGAGTACATTAATTAAGGCGGATAATCGTTAGGGATGCGCCTGTCGCGTCGCCTCCGACCAGTGTGGCAGCACCTACGGCCCCAAAAAATTGCACGCTGACGGTTGTTGCGGCTGCTACGTTTACAAGATAAGGATTGCTGCTATCTCCTTTATTCTTCGTTACATTCATCATCAGCTTTCGGCGGCATTCCCAATGTTCTTTTTTGTGGAATGAATTGTGATCACCACTCTTTTTCGGTCAGGGTTGCCTTTTATGATTCCGGGTCAGGGTAGCGGTTAGACCTGCTTTGTTCTTCAAATATTAAGACGTCCTCCAGTTTGTGCTGGAGCAGGATCTGGTTATTCACCATCCCTCGCAATACTCGTTCTACGCTTCGATTCAATTGCAGGATATCTTGCAGACAAACATCCTCATCGTTTACAAAACGTTGTATTTTTTCGCCTTCGGCATGAAGTGTGCTGGACAAGCCCATTTCTTCCATAGCAATGGATGCGAGTATCATATGAATAACTTCTTTCCTCGTTAGAGAGATGAGGGGATTGATGTCGGGAATACCGGGCATAGACAAGTGCAATCTCTCCCTTCACTCTGAATGTGCATCATGGCTATGGTCGACATGGAATGACATACCCGGTGCCCGTCTTCCTCATTCCTGCTGTAGCTGTGCAAAATACTGCTCGTTATATAAAACACTCGGATGAGTAGGATGGTGCAACTGGGCTATACGGTGATGCAACTTTGCCTTGTCGATGTCACCAATCCGGTCGTAACACAGACATAATTGCAAGTGCGGAAGCCATGTGTAATAGGACGAATTGGTTAAGGCCATCGCATCTTGTGACGGTTCGATCAGTGTAGCCTGACGGAACCAGTAAATGGCTTGGGCATACTGTTCCGCTTCAATAAATAAATTGCCAAAGGCACAGCAGAACTGGGCGCGTGGTGTGTCGAGAGTAAGCGTGCGAAGCAGAGTGATGCGCTGCTCCTGTTTTTGACCTTGGCGCCCATAGCAATCTGCAAGCTTAAAGCAAGCAGCAATCCGATCCTCAATCCATCCCTGATTCAGCCCCAAATAGTGTTCGTACTGCTGTATGGCTTCTGCCGTCCGTCCGTTGTCATACAACTCATTGGCAAAATAGTAGTGATCTCGTTCAGAAAATGCGGTACCCTGCTCCCGGTGCTTGAGATATATATGTAAATTACGGTCGGTGTAGGCACGTGTCTTTTTATGAGTCACCGCCATATTGCTGTGAAAGGTGCTTCCAGTCACATGCAGGAATTCATGCACAAAGCCGATCCATCTGAAATGACGGTCCCGGCGGACAATCCGGTTTCTTTTGAGCTTATGCAGCGGCTGCCCCTGTTCATCTACGGATAGTACATAATCCATCGTAATGCTGTCATATGAAAGGGTGGCTTGCTTTTTCCAGTCGAGAAATGCCAGTCGGTCTTGCTCTTCCAATATGTCGTCTGCATCCAGCCAAAATTGATAGTCCTGTGTTGCCTGATCAAATGCATAGTTACGGGCTGCGGAAAAATCATCGCACCATTCAAAATCATATATCCGGGCATTGAACGATGTGACTACCTCTTGGGTACGGTCGGTAGAGCCGGTATCGACGATAATGATTTCATCCACCAGATCATGGACTGATTTCAGGCAGGTGTGAAGTGCTTCTTCTTCATTTTTGACAATCATGCATAAGCTGACGGTTACCATGCTCTTTGTCCCTCCCAAAAAACTTGGTATGATTCCCATTTTATTAGGATAGCTTGCTCATTATGTAGGAATTTCGGTTGAACACGTCGAGGGTATGGTGATGATCATAAATGGGGCGGCGCTCTAATAGATTAGAAAATCAAAGTCTGATGAAAGGGGGGAAGGCATGAGCCGGCCGTTCATTTCACTGTGCATGATTGTAAAAAATGAGGCGGAACGGATCGCAGCTTGCTTGCAAAGTGCCAGGGATGTTGTGGATGAGGTGATTATTACGGATACAGGGTTCACGGATGGGACGATGGACATTTGTCGTTCCATGGGGGCATCTGTTGATTCCCGGGAATGGGATGACAGCTTTGCGAAAGCACGAAATTCGGGAATAGCGCGTGCCACCGGGGGTGGATTTTATGGCTGGATGCGGATGAAGAACTGGATCACGATGAGAGTGGACAGCTGCGCGAGTTTGTAAAAGCGATCCGTGCAGACACGGCTGCTTTGAAGGTACTGAACGAGATGGACGATTTTTGTATACAGTTGTCCGCAAATTCGTTTGTTCCGCAATGACATCGAGTGTCAATTGTGCGTGATATTCATGAAAAGCTGCAACCTCCGGCAGGAAAACAGGATGTCCCAAAACGGAATATCCGGTTGCTGGAACAGGAAAAGGCACAGGAAAGTACGATACCTTAATTCGTCACGGAAGCCTGAAAGGCATATGGCCGGGGATTGAAATGGGGCGGCCTGTAGAAGCACAGGCCATCTTGGAGGCTGCTGGAAAAGGAGGAGCGTTATCAGAACAGGTGTTGACCGCCCAGGCTTAAAAAAGAGCTAGGCGGAAATGTACTCGATGGCGATCATTGAACTGGTCCCTCCTGCCAGCGATAAGTTCAGCCCGGATACGAGGGATTGTAAACTTGAGGGTACCGTCACCCGAAATAATAGCGATGCAACGATTTCGCCACCTGCTAAAACAGTCGGGAAGGGTCCCGACGGCATATTGTATTTTTTTCACCCTCAGCATTAATCAAGTGACTTAATGACAGCTCTTGAAAGGCGATGCAGGCAAGCAGTGCATTGATGTTGTTTTCATCGATATTTCCAGGTGTAAGTCCATTCATATCACGCTCATTTCCTTATCGCTTAATCGCAATTAGCGTATGCGTCAAAGCAAGCAGGAGGAACGGTTATGAGGCTTCCGCCTGATGGGAGGCGTCGACTCATGCGTATATTAATCGGCAGCCCGGTGCATCAAAAGCCCGAAATATTAGTTTTATTTCTTCAGGCTTTGGAGCGGCTGGAAGCACCCGATGTGCTGCCGGATTATTTGTTCGTGGATGATAATGACAATCCGGCCTCAAGCCAATGGCTGACTGATTTTGCGGACCGGCTTCCGGGGCGTGTTTTGCCCCCGCTGTCAGGCTTGCAGCAATACGAGAACCGAAGCAATGAGCATACCCATTATTGGCCCCCTTCCCTCGTCTGGAAAGTGGCCGGGTTCAAAAATCGTCTCATTGATTACGCGCTTCAGCATCATTACGACGCGCTATTTTTGGTCGATTCAGACCTGGTTCTCCATTCTCGTACTTTATGCAGACTGGTCGAGACAGAGAAGGATATCGTATCCGAGATTTTCTGGACACGTTGGCAGCCTGACGGGGCATTATTGCCTCAAGTGTGGGTTAGTGATGAATACAATCTGTTCCATCGTGAAGAAGGTGAAGTGCTATCGGCAGAAGAGCGGGCGCATCGCGAGCTTCATTTTATACATCAGTTGCATGTTCCCGGTTTATACGAAGTAGGCGGTCTGGGTGCTTGTACCTTAATTCGTAGACGGGCGCTGGAAGCCGGTATTCATTTTGGCAAAATCCCGAACGTTTCCTTTTGGGGAGAGGATCGACATTTTTGTATCCGGGCGGCGGCGTACGGGTTTTCACTTTTTGTGGATACACATTACCCGGCCATGCACTTGTACCGCGAAGCGGACATCATCAAGGCAGAACAACTGTTACTGACTCTGAATGGAATTATTACGCAGGACACAGCTAATACGGACGATCAAAAAGCTTCACTCACTCCTGAAAATTCAAATATTTCAGAAAATTCTCCATCCAACACTGCCTCTAAATCTCCTGAAATCACCATTCCATCGGATCTTCGTGAGTCTGCTGTCTTTGCAAAGCATGCTGCGGATTCTTTTGTCGTGCCACCAGCTTTCTCCGGTCCACGACATAGTGAGCTTCATGCTCCGCCTGTCTCCAGGCCCAAATTGACACTGAGCATGACGGTATGCAATGAGGCAGATCGCAAGCTCGCAGAAGTGCTTCGAAGTCATCGGGAATATATTGATGAAGCGGTCATTATTGATGATGGCAGCCGTGATGATAGCGGTGAATTGTGCCGGGATCTGCTAAAAGGGATCCCACTGCGTTTGATCCGTAATGAGAGGGCCTCCTTTACGAATGAAGTGGAGCTGCGAAAACAGCAATGGAGAGAGACGCTGGCATCTTCCCCGGAATGGATTTTAAACATGGATGCTGACGAAATATTTGAATCCCGATTTGCTCAAGCTGTGCATGCTTTATTAGCCGGAACGAAAGCCGATACCCTTTGTTTCAGGCTGTTTGATATGTGGTCTCCCACGCATTACCGTGATGATGATTACTGGCAGGCTCATCGTTATTACCGTCCCTTTTTAACTAGGTATCGGGATGGATTTCCTTATAAATGGAAAGAGCAATATTTGCATTGCGGGAGATTTCCCGATAATGTGCTTGAGCTTCCCAGTGAAATTAGCGACTATCGTATCCAGCACTGGGGCTGGTATACACCAGCTATTCGCACATCCAAATATGAACGCTATCAACAACTGGACCCGGATGCCCGTTATGGGTTGAAGGAACAATATGAGTCCATATTGGACCCAACTCCCCGTCTCAGTCTCTGGATAGACCCGGGCCGGGATGATGTGAACAATAAACATGAGGCTGAATCCGGAGATACTGCCAGCGTAAAATCCGATGTGAACACGGGCGTGAACATTGAGGATGCGACTGCTGAGAATAAAATTGAAGCAATTCATACCGTTGAAGCTGTTCAAATGGCTAACGCTGCCAACCCCGTTGAAACTGCTCCTGCTCATGAAGTTATTAACCCTGCGAATCCTGTCAACACGAGTGCTGTCGCTAAGATTGCCGGTGTTCATGCTATTATTGGCTCCCGTACGCTTACCAAAGGCGAAATAGAGGGCGCACTTTATAGAGAAGGGAAAGGAGAAGAACAGGGCATGGCATGCAAACTGTGCGGCTCGTCCAATACGGCGGTGTTTCATCGGTATGAACATTTTACATTGATAGGATGTGGCTCATGTGGGCTTATTTTTCGCAATGATGTGGATCGGATACAGCCTGAGGATATGATCGCAGATATTTATAACGTCAAATGGGTCGCCATGCGCGATAGTGCAGCCTCTTCGACCTACGGGGACCATGCTCTTTTCGGACTCATGCTGCTGGATATGTTCAGTCCTGGTAAAGGGAATTTGCTGGAAATTGGATCAGGTACGGGAGAATTTATTCATGCTGCCCTTCAGAGTGGATGGAATGCTGTGGGCATTGAGCCTTCCATAGACTCGCGCGCATATGCCAAATACAAATATGACGTGGATCTGCTGCCGGGCTACTGGAATGGAGGCGATACAGAGACAGAAACAGAAACAGAGACAGAAACAGAAGAAGAAGCGGCGAATGAAGCGCCAGAAACAGAGGGAGATACTGCCTTATCCCTGGATCATGAATATGAGGCTGTTGCATGCTGGCATGTGCTGGAGCATATTGCAGACCCCGTAGCATTTTTAACGGATTTACGAGAGCAGCTTCAACCGGATGGAACGTTATACATTACAGTACCCAACAAAAACTCGTTTACAAATGAGGCTTACGGTGCTCACTCGCCTTTATTTACCGAGGAAGATCATTTGTATCATTATTCAGAGCACACGCTGACACGTTTGCTGGCGAAGTCCGGTCTGCGCCCGGTGGCCCTGTTCACCCGTCAGCTTCCTTCCGGTCTGGACGCCTTG
Organism: Paenibacillus sp. 23TSA30-6; assembly: GCF_014858585.1. NCBI lineage: Bacteria > Bacillati > Bacillota > Bacilli > Caryophanales > Paenibacillaceae > Paenibacillus > Paenibacillus sp. 23TSA30-6. The sequence continues at coordinate 92,197 of NZ_SLTL01000016.1, forward strand.
ATAGAGGTGCATCCCTTGTATGGCGAGCTTACTTTCACGGAGCGGATGGGACTGTTGGCCAAACTTCAAGGTGAGAAACGCGGTCATGAGCTATGCTGTGTGGCAAAGGCGATCTGAGCTGGCTGGGGGAATATACGGTCTGACCCATACCGTTGCACCTTTCATTTAAAAAAGGGGGCTATATCCATGAACGCTGCTGATCCGTACCTCTCCCGTTTTTTCGCGCATTCTGACCCCAATACCTCCAGCCTGATCTACAGGCTGCCCCAAAGCTGGTGGAGTCGTCCCTATGAGTATGAGTGGTGTCTGCACTTTATGTCCGGGCAGGATACGGTGCTTGACGCGGCATGTGGTATTCCGCATCCGTTCAAGTTTGAGCTGGCCCGGCGCTGCGCTCAGGCCTATGCCTGCGATCTGGATATGAGGATCGTTTCCGTGGATGCCATATTGGCCGAGGTGCGCCGGGATATCGGAGAGGAGGCTGCCGAGCGTGTTCAGGAAATTTTACCGATTCGTCTTCACTCTGCGCATGCTAATTTAACCGCCTTGCCTTATGAGGCAGCCAGTTTTGACAAAATTGTATGTATATCAGTACTGGAGCATCTAACCCCTGATGACTCGTTAGCTGCCCTGCGTGAATTTCACCGGACTTTGCGGGATGACGGGATGTTACTGCTAACCTTTGATTACCCTACGGTTAATCTGTCCGCGATGGAGCAATGGATGAGTCAGGCGGGGTTTTCGTACTGGAGCGACGTTGATCTCAACCTTTCGCCGGACGCCTTGCATACGGATTTGTGGGGCGGCTTGCATTGTTTCAGGGCTGTTTTGAAAAAATATAAGAGTTAACGGTATGCGCAATGAGGTTTACACGGACCTCTCTTATTGCTTATCATGAGAGGGGTCGGGATTGTAAACCTACATAGGAAAGGAATGACTGACAACTACATGAACAATGCACCTGTGTTGAAGAAACCTGAGGCTATGGTATTTGATATGGACGGTACACTTTTTCAGACGGAGACGCTGCTGCTTCCTGCGTACCACAAGCTGTTTGATACGCTGCGCGCCGAAGGGCTTTTTGAAGGAGAGACGCCGCCCGAGGAGCTTATTTTGAATAGTTTGGGTATGCTGCTGGATGAAATCTGGAGAAGAGTAATGCCGGAAGCCAGCGAAGCGGCTCACAGAAGAGCGGACGAGCTGCTACTCCAGTTGGAGCTGGAGGGATTGAAGAACGGAAGTCATGCCCTGTATCCACATGTAAAAGAAACGCTCCAGACCCTCCACGAGCAGGGTGTTCGGTTGTTCGTAGCCAGTAACGGGCTGGAGGATTATGTAAAAGGGATAGCGGCTGCATATGAAATGGTCCCGATTTTTGAAGGACTGTACAGCGCTGGTGAATACAGCACACTTTCCAAAGTGAATTTGCTGGAGATTTTGTTGAGCAAGCACGGGATTTCAAACGTATGGATGGTAGGTGATCGTTCTTCCGATGTGGAGGCAGGCAAAAAGAACGGACAAACAGTCATCGGCTGCGCCTATGCTGGATTTGGCGTAAACGACGAGTTGAAGGGTTCTGATGCGATTATTACGGACTTCACGCAGCTGCTCACACTTTATAAAAACGCCGAGTAGCTACGAAGCACAGGTTACTGGTTATAGAAATGTTTGACGTACCCATATAAAAAGCATGCGAGGTTAGTCAAATAAATGATAAAACAAGGAAGGCGGCCGCTTTTACGCGGAGCCTTCCTTTGCTTTATTTTCAGTTTTGCTTTCAGTTTTGCTTTCAGTTTTGCTCTCTGTGTTGTGATCCGTCAGAGGTTTTGGTTTAATTCGCGTATGATAGACCCATAAGGCGTATTCCATGGGCTTGGCGATGGAGCGGCGGTAGGTTTCTTTTTCACCAATACGTGCAAATACCTCGCGTGCTGGCTTCGGATTGACCTCCAGTACATAAATGCGACCGTCCTTGTTAATTGCCAAATCGAGCGCAAGCTCGCACAATGCCCCATAGCTTTCCTCCAGATAAGCAGCGATATCCAGTCCGAGCTTTTCCCCCTGCTTGATGATTCTCTCTCTCTGTTTTTCATCACGAATCCATTGTGTCAGCAGTTGATTCATCGGTACCGCCTTGCCTCCGCCATGCAGATTGGAAGTAACGCTCCGATGTGCCCCGATCCGCCCTGCACATCCGGTTAACTCCCATGTCCCCTGACCATTTTTTTGCACCAGCATGCGGTAATCATGAACTCTGCCATTCGGCAGTTGTACAGGAATCCCTTCCTGAACAATGTAATTATTCATGTTCCAATTGCTTAAACGTGGCTCCAGACGGTCCAAACGCACCCGCTGTTGAGGAATAATATGACGTTTGCGATTGCGGCCCTCGATCAGATACAGGCCGCCCTGCTTGTTAACAGGCTCAATGCGTAAAATTCCGCGTCCTCCGGTGCCGTTAATCGGCTTGAGGTAGACCAGTGAATTCTTTCGGAGCATCCGCCTTACACTATGAAATCCCATGAACGGCTCCGTTTCAGGGAGATGCGATCGGAAGGCAGACTTTCTCGCAAGCTGCTGATGAATGGCCCATTTGTTACTCAGTGGCCGGTTTAAATATACGAGATCTGTATATTGCACCCGAAATTCCTGCAACTGACGATATCGTTCACTGCGCTGTACCCGGCAACGGTCGAAAATCATATCCGGGAATTCCCGCCATTTCAGGGTCCATTTGCCGCTGTGCGGATCATACATTTGGGCAAGGAGCAACTTGCGTTCTTTATGGACATCGGCGGGAGTGAATACATACATATCCAGCCCCAGTCTTTTACCCTCTGTAATCATGCGCTCATATATGGCGCGTTCCTCCAATTGCTTTTTGTTGTTCAAATACAAGGCCATGATGCCTAGGACAGGTTTTGGCACAGCATTCCACCTTCCTCTGCCGTCTGCTCATCTTCGGACAGCTCCCCGCGAAATACGAGGGTAGGCTTTCCGGTCGGTCCAGTCGTCATTTCATGCGCAACAAGTCCTGCGCGAAAGCAGGTTTTGAGACTGGCCATATTGTCGGCGGCCACGCTGCACGTCAGGCGACGCAGCTGTTTGAGCTGGGCGGACAGCAGTCTAGCGCCCAGTCTGCGGCCCCGGTAAAGCGGACGAACGATCACGATGCACGCATCTTCACCGTAATTCAGAGCGAGGCAAAATCCCGCAATCCGCAGCCCTTGCTCCGTGCGCAGATAAGCGCACAGGAGGGAGGAGCCGGGGGATTTTAATTGCTCCGGCGTTAAAACGGCCAGCTGCCGCAAGGCATTGCGGGTAATGCGCATGCCGCCCGAGCTGCGGGCCAGAAATAGTAGCTGCCGTCGTCTCAGCAGCCAGCTCCGGGCAGGCAAATGTTGAACATTGCTAATTTGCGGCATGATCCCACTTCCTTGACTCATAATTTCATTCGTCCGGCCAAATAGGAGCTGTATTGGAATATGCGTCTCAGCGATTTTTGACGAATTTCCGGCTCGTCGAATTTCATGGGTTTGGCGTTGGCTTCAAAAAACCAGGGAATACCGAGCGTATCCACCCCCAAATCCATAGACATTTCCCCATGGGAAAGGCCGGAGCCGCGTTCAATTTGGCGTGCGATCTGAATGGCCGTACTTTTGATCTTGTTCAGCAGGACCGTGCTGCTTTCAGGCCCAAACAACGCAGACAGCAGCTTGAACGGGTCCTCCACACTTCCGCCGCGCGGAACATGTGTCGTAATACTCCCTTTGCCTGCCAATCTGGCACCAACTCCGGTAATGCTCCATGAGCCGCGGGCGTTTTTTTGCACCAGGATCCGCAGGTCGAACGGCTTTTTCTGATAAGTAGCCAGCTCGATGCCCTGCTGGATGATATAAGGTGACGCACCCGTTTCCCGGCGGATACGCCCCCACAGTCGGGACAATGACACCGACCTGTAGGTTACGCTTTTTTTGTCATGCTGGATCGTCAGCCTGTAGGCCATTAGATGGTCCGGCCGATATTTGAGAATCATAATCCCTTTTCCAGCTTTGCCGTTCTCAGGCTTGAGATACAGGTATGGATAGGCGGACAGCATTTTCCCCAGAGAAGACAAGTTGTCTAACCGTTTGGTCGCCGGAACGAGATGACGGGTGGATTCCGAGGCGCGCAGCCATTTGAACAGCTCCCATTTGTTAAAAAAACCCGGATTGTACAGTTCAACACCTGAGGCAAGCGAAATTTCATCCAGTTTGGTACGCACAGAGGTTTTCAGTTCAAAGCTGCGGTTAGGAATGCGATTATAGATGACCTGTGGTTGTGGAAAGTCCCGTTCCTCCCACGTCTCTGAGCTTTTGTTGAAAATATAGCCCTTGACCGTTTCGGATGCCAACTGCAGATCCTTGACAGTAACGATGTACACCTGGTAGCCCATTCGTGTCCCTGTTTCAAGAATATCCCTGAAATTGCGCTGATTGCCCTTGAAAAATTGTCCTTGATCGTGCACGGTCAATACAGCAACGACTGGTTTATGCTCCGCCCGGGTATTCATAGTTCCTCTTTTCTGCGGAATTTACTGAGGTAAAGACAGTGGTCCAAAATATGCTCCACGGATGCTTTACCCTCCGCACGCAACGATGGATGCTGAAAAATAGATCGCCCCGGCTTGGAGTTGGCTTCGAACATCCACACCTTTTCTTGTTGGTCAATGCCCAGATCAAACCCGATTTCACCCAGCAGATGATGATGATGGTGCTCGATAGCTTCTGCGAGCGTAACTGCGACGTTCTTGGCATGCTGAAGTACCTCGCCTGCCCGGTCTCCGAATACCCGATTCAGCGCCTGCTCCGGTGTCATAAGGGAACCGCCGTTTTTAATATGAGTTGTAACACTGCCGCGTCCAGACTTTTTGGCTCCAATTCCGACGACAACCCACTGGTTATTGCCGTTCTTGTGCATATGAAACCGGAAATCAATTGGGCAATTGTCAATCTCAATCAGTTGAATGCCCTGCTGAATGACGTAGCCCTTCAACGACTGGCCCTGATTGGATTGAAGCATGCGAAGCATGGAGTTAAAAGAGGTGAAGCGTAGCAATACATTGCTTTTTTTCTTTCGGTACCTCACATAATAACCTTGCTTCGGAACATGGGAGAGACGGTAAATTCCTTTGCCGAGACTGCCCCCGCTTGGCTTGTAATAAGCAAATTGATGACGGTCCAGCATGCCCCGGATACGCTCTGAGCTGGGGTTCGTATACGATTCGGGGACATAACGGTTGACCTCCGGGTTATTTTCCAGTAGATGATAAATATCCGATTTGTTGAAGAAGCTCCAGTTGAAGAAGGGAATCCGTTTGCGGGAAAAGCGCTCGCGCAACTGATTGATCGCCGGGGAAAAATCAGAGCGGCGGCTCGGCAGCCGATTATAAATCACGTCCGGCAGGGGTACGGTTTTACGTGTGAAATCCCCACCCGAGGAAAGAAAATAGCCGTTAATTGTATCATTTTGCCAGTTGATATCCCGAGGGGTGAAGGCGAAAATATAAGATTTATTGCTGCCTTCTTTCAGCAGTTGCTTAATAAAACCTGTACGTGAACTAAAAGGGCGGGTAGTGGAGGTATTGCCGTCAGACAGCACGCCGATCAGCGGCCCGAGCTGCACATCCCCGTCCTGATTTCGTAAATAGATGGACCCGCTTTTGGGAACACGGATCGCATTACGCAAGCCCGAGGTCAGGTATAGATGACGTCCTGCCTTCTGGATCGGTTTAATCGTCGCGGGAATCTGATCCTTGCCGAGCCGCAGACGAATGGACTTGGTTCCGGATAATTTAAGGCTTTTCAACAAGGAAGTGGATATATACGCCACCTTGTCGGGCTGCTGTGAGAAATGCACATTGCAATGCGTTAAACTCATCTGTTTATCCTCCTATACCGTATGTTCAAGGGAGGCGCCCGCGCCCTTTGACCCCGCCGGTTTCGAATGAGTCATTAAATACCGGGCATATTCGAGCGGGCGGTTGACTGACCGGTAAGCGCACTCTGGCTGACAGGTCTGAAAGAAGGAGGCCCGACCCGGCCGGGAATTAACCTCCAATAGCCAGATGTTCCCGCTCCGGTCAATACCGTAATCAATTCCCAGCTCGCCAAGGCGGCCGTATCGTTCCTCCAGCGCCCCGGTAATGGTTAGGGACAGCGCCATCATCTGCCCGATGATGAGACGCGTGCTGTCCGCGCCATATTGTTCACAAAGGTAAGACTCTGCCGGATGGGCTTCACCCCCTCCGTGCAGATTGGAAGTCAGGGTTCCTTTCCTGCCTTCTCTCACGGCAAAGCCCGTCAGTCGCCAGCAGCCGTTGCCGTCCTTTTGCATGAGCGCGCGGACATCAAAGGGATGACCGCTTTGGCTCGTTAATTTCAAATAAGGCTGCACGATATAGGATCGTCTGCGTGCAATCCCGTCGACCCATGATAATCCGGCATTTAGCTCGGAAAACTGGCGCCGGAACGGACGGTTTCGGGAGTCTCTGCCCTGCACGAGCAGTGCGGTGTCTCCGTCCGATAGTCGTAGATACAACGTGCCCTTGCCGTGCGATCCGGCCTGGGGCTTCATAAATAGCGCCGAATGGCGATGCAGCCATTCCACAAGCTGAGCCGTGTCCCGGTAAGGCGCCGTAGGCGGCACAAAGGGACGCACTTCATCTATTGCGTGCAGCGCACGATATACCCGCCATTTGCCGGGCAAGTTACGCGACCAGTAGATGAGCTTGCGTGATTCCTGCTCTGCTATATGCTCCAGTGCGTGACCGGCGCTCTGGCTACCGTGGGCGTGGAAACAGCGATTATATACAATATCCGGCAAGGGGAATCGGCCGGATGTCCATACTCCATCGCGATAGGTATAACCTCGTATGGAGTGATCTTCGGGCGAAATTCCTTCGACGGTAAACGCCATTACGTTAAGTCCAGAGCGCCTGCCCAACAGACTTAGCCTGCGGCAAAACTCCGCTTCGGTAATCGGGGGAATCGCCGCCTGATTCCGGCTGACGAGCACGCCCAGCGTGTCTGGTACGACAAGAGACACCGATAACAGCCTCCTTTGGCAGTCGGATTCCGTAAGAGACGGATTTATTTGAATCCGGCTGAATAACAGCAATATTCAATCATTTTCTTCACAGACGGTCGGGTTTTCTGATCATTTAACGGCGTATTGTCATTTTTCGAAGGTTTGGAGTTGACCTCCAGCAACCAGATATGCCCCGTGCTGTCAATCGCCAGATCAATGCCAAATTCCGCGAAATGGGCTGGAATCGCCTTCTCAACGCCGTTTGCAATTTCGAGCGCAGCTGTTTTCAGATGAGTCTGTCCGTTCGATTTGACTAAGGCAGGCAGCGTGGTTTTGGCCAGTGCCTCCTTGACCGTGCTCAGCGTGCCACCTCGCGCCAGATTGGACACAAAATGGCTGCCCCCGGCAATCCGGGCGACGATGGAGGTCACGGTCCATGCGCCAGAGGCGTTTTTCTGCACAAGCGCACGGAAGTCAACCGGACGCTTGCCGTGATCAATCAGGGTAAGGCCCTGTTGGAGCTGGAAGCGCGTCGTTTTCATTTTTCCTGCCAAGCCTTTGTACAGCTTTTCGATGTTCGGATACATTTGCTTTCGTGGTGTGCCTGCGGTGGTGGATAGTACGCAAAAGGTGCCATCGGCTTGCTTCGTAATGCGCATAATGCCTTTGCCCAGACTTCCCCGCACAGGCTTGAGAAAAACGGTGGGGTACTGGTGGCACATTTTTTTGAAGACCGCAAAGGTTTGTAACAAATGGGACTCGGGTAAATACTTGCGCAGGGATGAATTGGATTTAAGCGCGTCGAACACTTCATTTTTATCGAGAAACTTTTCATTAAAAATGGCCGTTCCGTACTGTGATTTTACTTCTTTCATAAAATGCTGTACGCTAGTTCTGTTCTCGAGTTTACGAGAGGTGAGCCGGTTATTGACGACATCCCCGGCGGGCATGACTGTCTTTTTCCAGCCTCCGTCATAGACCCATCCCTGAACGCGTCCGGGCTGATTTCCAATATGCTCCGGGGTGAAAAAATACACATATGCTCCTTGTCTGCGGCATTCCCCGATCAGTTCACGGCAGAACAGGGTGATCGACCCGAAAGGCTTGTCGGGCTGTTCGGGATAGTCCCGACTGACCAGCACGCTAATAAGTGGGCCCACTCGAAGTGTCCGGCGTCCTCGGCTGTAGGTTACTCGCAGCTCACAATTGGCATGAAGTCCCATTTTTCGGGCCAGCACGCTTCCCACACGCAGGCCTCTGTAACGGGGTACCGATATAACGGTAACCTGCTGGCGGAACGAACCGAAGGCGAGCTGTACAGGGTGGCCTGCGGATATTTTCCATTTGCGAAGCAAGGACTCGCCGACCATGAGTACGTCATCCTGCAAGATGCCCGATCCGATGATTTGAATCGTTGTTTTTTTGATGGACATCGTGGATCTCCTTCCCGGCAGCAACTTGATGTCTTAAAAGTAACGGGAAACGTGAAGGGGCTGTAATAGCACTGATTCATCATATGAGGACATATATACCTTGGTGATTGACGGACAATGTGAAATGTTTGCACTATTATTTGAATTGGAGGAAATAACGAATATGAATATCTATGATAAAGCCCATGATTTGGCGAAAGCGTTGAAGGAAAGCAAAGAGGTGGAGGAAATTACGTCAGCGATGAAGCTGATTGAAACCGACCCGGAAGCCAAGAAAATGCTCGACGATTTCCGTGAGCGCCAAATGGAAGTACAGCAGCGGATGATGAGCGGTGATATGCCGGCACAGGAAGAGATGGAAAAAATGGAAAAGCTGTTCGAGGTACTTAGCCTGAACCTGAATATCCGCCGTCTGTTCGACGCCGAACGCCGCCTGAGTGTGATCATCGAGGACGTTAACAAAATTATCGCAGACAGCCTTCAGCATTTATACGGCTCGTCTCTGTAAGTTTGTCTCATATTCCTTCCTGCCCTCTCATAGACTAGATACATAGAGTCACAGGGAGAGGAAGGGATAACATTGGGTACTTTTAAAAAATGGAAACACGGTTTGTACACACTGATTGCGCTGGCTATGGTGCTTACCGCGCTGCCGCGCATCTCGCTTACGGGCGGATTGAACTGGGTCAACGGCTTCGGTATCGTATGGGTACTGTTTGCGCTGCTTGTCATCGGAGCGAATCTGCACTTTTTGCTTGGCGTGGATGAGGAAAAACGGAAAACGCTGGAGCGTGTGCGGCGGGCCAAAATGAAGCAGTGGCAGATGAAATGGGAAAAAGAAGCTGATAAAGGCAGCACACTATAAAGGTTTCCTCCTGGCTTGTCGTGAGCATGCTCTGATGCTGCCTATCCGTGATTGTTAAGAAGCGGTCCCTGTAAAAAGGAGATCGCTTTTTGCTATTTCCGGCGCTGATATGTAGTGATTAACGAGGGACTAAAAAGACGGAGTTTTGTGCTATAATAGATACAGAATGATACAGATTGAACGTTGGGGGTGTAACAGAGTTGGACGGGCTAGATGAAACAGTTACGAAGCATGAGCAGCTATTGCGTCATATCGAGCAGTTGAAAATAGGCTCCAAAATTTCTGTGCGCAGGTTGGCTAAAGAAATGAGCGTCAGCGAAGGAACAGCCTACCGGGCCGTGAAGGAAGCGGAGAACCTGGGGATCGTCATTACCAAGGAAAGGATCGGGACGGTACGGGTGGAAAAGCGTCCGCGCGGGTTGTCCGAGCAGCTAACCTTTGCGGATGTTGTGAATATCGTGGAAGGGCATGTGCTAGGGGGAAGCGAGGGACTGGAAAAGCCCTTGCACAAGTATGTCATCGGAGCGATGCGTGAAGAGGCTATGGCTCGATACATCGATGCAGGCAGCCTGCTGATCGTTGGTAACCGCGAGGATGCGCACTCCCTTGCGTTGGAGCAGGGAGCTGGTGTGCTGATTACAGGCGGCTTCGGGACGAGTCGGGAGGTCAAGCAACTGGCGGACCAGATCAGTTTGCCGATCATTTCCTCGCGTCACGATACCTTTACGGTGGCCTCTATGATTAACAGAGCGATTTTCGACCGCTTGATCAAAAAGAAAATTATGCTGATTGAAGACATCGCGGCAGGCAAACCGAAGACGCAGACCTTGAAAATCAACAGTACTCTTACCGAATTTGAAGAGCTTTCGGTGACGACTGGAAACCACCATTTTGCGGTGGTGGATGAATGGAACCGTCTGATCGGCATCGTCAGCCGCAAGGATGTGGAGGGACTGCAACCCGAGCATACGATGGACAAATGTCTGATCCGCAATCCGGTAACCGTGACCTACCAGACCTCGCTCGCTTCGGCTGCGCAGATGATGGCGTGGGAAGGTGTGGATTATTTACCGGTCGTGGACCGCAACCGCAAGCTGCTGGGTTCCGTTACACGGCGGGAGGTACTGGATGCACTGCGCAACGCCCAAAAGCAGCCTCAGCTTGGCGAGACGTTCGACCAGCTGATCTGGAACGGATTTGCCGAGGAGCGTGATGAGGACGGATCATTATTTTTTCGTGGCTTCGTCATTCCTCAGATGGCGACCAATCTGGGGACCATCTCCGAAGGCGTGCTGGTGAACGTGATGACACAAGCGGGCTATCGGGCGGCCAGAGACATGAGCGGGAAGGACTATGTGCTGGACAATTTAACGACCTATTTTATCCGACCGGTACAGATCGAGGATGCCATAGTCCTTCGTCCGTTGTTGCTGGAAACGAGCCGCCGCACCTGCAAGCTGGAAATTGCAATTACACGGGAAAATCAATTGGTGTGCAAAGCGGTGATGACACTTCATTCCATTGAACACGGCTAGTGTCAATTCGTGTGTGGTAAGTGGAGTCAGAATAGAACAGTTTAATGACTTTCTGGAAGTCTTTCTTTTGCCTCCAGCCAAATTTGCAGTACACCTTCCATTACAAGCATCGTTTTGACCTGGATTGTATACTCCTTGTCACGAACGGTGTATTTTTTTTGGTGAAGCAACATGCGTACCAGCTTGCTGTCGGAATCAATCTCGAACATGTCCCGGCCTCGCAGTACCTCCAAATCCCGGCTGACGCGGCGAAGAAGCTCCTTTAGATTAATAGAGTCAATCTTTTCGGCAGAAGTTTCTTCGGCGATTAATTTGATTTCCTTGACAACAGTCTGACGCTTGCTGTATTTGCGCAGTGTTCTATTGTCCTCCTGCGCTTGCTGGAGCTGGAATTGAAGGTCCTGATTGTTCATCCACAGCTCATTGAAGCTAGCGTGCCAGATGGCATTGTAGACAATCGCTCCGGTAATCATGCCCAGCACGAACACGGAGGATAATTGCATAAAAGGGCGCAGGCGCTCAAAGGGGGGCACTCTCATGGTCTTTTCACCTCATGGCCGTGCGTTGCCGCACACCCATTTGACCAGCTCTGCACCCATATGAGCGCCTAAAAAGGCGAAAATCAAATATAATATCTGCTTAATGGCAGGTGACAAATTACCATCCAGCATATTGCTCTCAATGACCCGGATCGGGTCCATCGTTCCCCCCACAGCGGCGGCAAGCGCCCATATTTTAATTCTTCCGGCAACCTCCAGCATCGTCTGGGTAGGTGGCTGAAGCGATACCACAGCGCCCATTCCGCCGAGCATGGCTCCCCCGAGCACGATGCCGAAGGCAATGAAGAAGTCGAGAATCGCTTTGGATATAAAAGTGCTCATGCTCTTTTCCTCCTTAGGTGTAAGAATCAGGACCGCGCTTGTCCGCCCGGGTCTGTACTTTTATTGTATGGGCGCTACCAACGTGGATATGATAAAATAGTTTGAAGAAAAACAAGCGGTGAAAGGAAGAGAAGCGCATGAGTTCATTTGTGCATTTGCATGTTCATAGCGAGTACAGCCTGCTGGACGGCGCGGCTCGTACCGCGGAGTTGGTCAAACAGGCATCAGCTTATGGAATGAAGGCACTGGCCCTTACGGATCACGGGGTTATGTATGGTGCCATTCCTTTTTATAGAGCGTGTGTGGAGAACGGCATTAAGCCGATTATCGGGTGTGAGGCCTATATGACGGCAGGCTCGCGCAAGGAGCGGGGCAGCCGGAAGGATCAGCCCATATATCATTTAATTTTGCTCGCCAAAAATAGAACAGGCTATCAAAATCTGATGAAGCTGTGCTCTATCGGCCATTTGGAGGGCTTTCACTACAAGCCGCGAATCGACATGGAAGCGCTGGCTGCCCATCATGAAGGCATCATATGCTTGAGCGCATGTTTGGGCGGTGAAGTTCCGCAGCATTTGCTGCATGGTCGGGAAGCCGAGGCAAGGCGGGCGGCGGAACGCTACCGCAACATTTTTGGCGATGATTTTTATCTGGAGCTTCAGGATCACGGTCTGTCGGAGCAAAAGCGCGTAAATCCTCTGTTGATCGCGTTAGCGAAAGAGCTGGATATTCAGCTGGTAGCGACGAATGACGTGCATTACCTGACCGAGCCGGATGCAGATGTACAAGACGTTCTGATCTGCATTGGAACTGGCAAGACGGTCGACGACGAGGAGCGCTTGCGCATACCGACCCGTCAGTTGTACCTGAAAAGCCAGGAGGAGATGACTCGTTTGTTCCCCCATGTGGCGGAAGCCATCGACAATACAGTGCGTATTGCTGAAAAATGCGAATTGGAGCTGGAATTTGGGCAATCCATTTTGCCTGAATATCGTCCGCTGCCGGAAGGCATGACTCCTTCGTCCTATCTGCGCAGTTTGTGTGCGCAAGGGCTGGAGCGTCGTTATGGGAGTGATCTGGCGTGGGAACAACCGGAGGACCGGGAAAGGCTGGAGCAGCGGCTCAGTTATGAGCTGAACACGATTGACAGCATGGGATTCAGTGATTATTTTCTGATCGTGTGGGATTTTATCGCTTTCGCTCATAAGCATAATATTGCTACCGGCCCGGGACGGGGTTCCTCGGCGGGCAGTTTGGTTGCCTATGTGCTTAACATCACGAATGTGGATCCGATGAAATATAACCTGCTGTTTGAACGGTTTCTGAATCCTGAACGGATTAGCATGCCGGATATAGATATTGATTTCAGCGATGAACGACGGGATGAGGTTATCGACTATGTGGTGCAGAAGTACGGTAACGAGCATGTAGCGCAGATTATTACCTTCGGAACGCTGGCGGCAAGAGCCGCAGTGCGTGACGTTGGGCGTGCGTTGAATGTACCGTATGGCGAAGTGGACAAGGCGGCCAAGCTGATTCCGGCGCAGCTCGGGATTAATATCCGTCATGCGCTTGAGATCACCCCGGAGCTGAAGACACTGTATGAAACCAAGCCCAAGACGCGCGAGCTGCTGGATATGGCAATTAAAGTAGAAGGCATGCCGCGTCATGCCTCAACCCATGCGGCGGGTGTCGTTATTTCGCGGACTCCGCTGACCGATGCAGTTCCGCTTCAAGAGGGGAGTGAAGGGGTTCCCCTGACGCAATACTCGATGGAAAATCTGGAGCGGATCGGTTTGCTGAAAATGGATTTTCTTGGGCTGCGCACCCTTTCTATTATTGAACGCTGTATGCGTTGGATTACCGAAGAACATGGGGAAACGCCTGATTTTAGCCGCATTCCTGATAATGACCCACATACCTATGACATGCTGGGCAAAGGCGACACAGGCGGTGTGTTCCAGTTGGAGTCGGCGGGGGTACGCCGGGTGCTCAAGGATCTAAAGCCAAGTGTGTTCGAGGATATTATTTCTGTATTGGCCTTGTATCGTCCGGGTCCAATGGGCTTCATTCCTAACTTTATTCAGGCCAAGCACGGGGAGATTGAGGTTCATTATCCGCATCCTGATCTGGAGCCCATCTTGAAGGATACGTACGGCATTATCGTGTATCAGGAGCAGATCATGCAGATTGCTTCGCGCATGGCGGGCTTTTCCCTGGGAGAAGCCGATCTGCTGCGTCGCGCCGTGTCCAAGAAAAAGCGCGAAGTGTTGGATCTTGAGCGAGGTCATTTTGTGGAGGGCAGTGTCAAGCAGGGTTACACGGAAGAGGAAGCCGGAAAAGTCTACGATATGATCGTCCGTTTTGCGGACTATGGATTTCCACGTGCGCATGCGGCTGCTTATGGTGTGCTGGCGTTCCAGACGGCGTATCTCAAAGCCCATTATCCGGTGCAGTTTATGGCTTCCATGCTGACAGCGGTGATGGGTAGCCACCGGAAAGTGGCGGAATATGTCGTCGAATGCCGTCGTATGGATATGACAGTTCTGCCGCCTGATGTGAACGAAAGCGGGGTGCTGTTTACCCCATTGCAGGAAGGTAATATCCGCTTCGGACTGGCCGCGATTAAAAATGTCGGCACGCAGGCGATGGAAAGTATTCTCGCCGTTCGCAAGGAGCGTCCTTTTGACAGCTTGCTCGATTTTTGTCGCCGTGTGGATTTGCGGGTGTGCAATAAGCGGGTGATCGAATCTCTCATTCAGGCAGGGGCTTTTGACTCGTTGCCGGGTCATCGGGCGCAGTTGCTTGCCATGCTGGATGAAACGGTGGATGCAGCGGTCAAATGGCGCAAGGAACGTGACGATTTGCAAATTGATATGTTTGGTTTTGTGGAAATGCCTAACTGGGATATCGAATATCCCGAAGTACCAAAATTCAGTGCAGGTCAGCAGTTAGAGCTGGAACGTGAGTTGTTGGGACTGTATCTGTCCGGGCATCCGCTGGATGATTTTGAGCCGTTACTGGAAAGCAGCGATGCGGAGCGTCTGATGGAATTGGGCGATGTGCCGGATGAAGCGGTTGTCGTAACCGCAGGTATGGTTGTGTCGCTCAAGACGATTACGACCAAGCAGGGCAAGGCTATGGCCTTTATCGAGCTGGAGGATCAGATTGAGCGCTGTGAGGTTGTGTTGTTTCCCGAAGTGTGGAAGCGAAGCCACCAGTGGATTGAAAAGGGAGCGTTGCTTGCGCTTCGTGCCAAAATGCAGCACCAGGACGAGCATTTCAAGCTCCTTGCGGACGAGGCCGCGCCACTGGCGGAGGATTCGCTGGCGCGGCTTCTCCAGCGCCGGCGTGCCGGAGCGCGTTCGTCCGCCGCGGCTGGCTCTGCCACTGGCGGCCCCGGCGGGGGAACGCCACGTGTGCCGTCGAGGCCGTCGGCAGCCGGGGCGTCTGCGCAGCCGACTACGGCGCAAGCGGTCCCGCCCGTTTCGACGGCTCGCCCGGCCACGGGCACTACGCCGCACGCCACGGAAGCGGCTCCCGGCGAACAAGCCTCGGCTCCGCGTAGTTCGGAGCCGACTGCCCGTCAGCGGGTGTTTGTCAAAATCACCCGCCAGGCCGAGGAGGACGCCAGCTTGCTGGTCAGCCTCAAGGCGCTGCTACAGGAACATCCCGGTGCATTGCCTACCGTACTTTTTTATGAGAGCAGCCAGCGTTTGCTGGCGTTGAGTGATGCTTACAGCATCAAGCCTTCGCCTCAGCTTTTTGACCGGATGGAGTCGATGCTGGGGGCAGGCACAGTGAAAGTCAAATAATGAACATTTTCCTCCCCTCCTGCATACACTTGGAACACTGGCGGAACAGGAACACCAGCACTTATCCAGCATCATGAGGTTCCGCAAGGTGGAAGACAGAACTGTATGGTGAAGGCGGGAGGGAAATCATGTCCTATGAATACGCAGAATCCTTGTTAATTCGCAGAGGCATTAGTATTGAGTCCATAGCGGACATTGTTTTTCAGCTTCAGCTAAAATATTACCCCCAGTTGACCATTGAAGAATGTGTAGACAGCGTAAAGGCAGTTTTGCAGAAGCGAGAAGTGCAATATACGCTATTCACGGGGATTGCGCTGGATGAACTGGCCGAAAAAAAACTTCTTCCCCAGCCGCTGCAAGCCATTATGGAGGCAGATGAGCCCCTGTACGGGGTGGACGAGACACTGGCCCTCGGGATTACGAGCGTCTATGGTATGATTGGCTTGACCAGCTTTGGTTATCTGGATAAAGAAAAGACAGGAATCATTGAACAGCTAAACCATAAAGGCAGCGGTATTCATGTATTTCTGGACGATCTGGTCGCCGGACTGGCTGCTGCCGCTTCTTCGCGCATTGCTCATCGCAGCCTGCATGCCAAGCAATACCCTTCGTCATTGGACACTTGATTTACCTGTTCAAACAGAGTCAATGATTTTCTGGGCCCTCTGACCGATCTTGACCGAGCAGGAGGGCTTTTGTTGCGGGAAAAAAGTAAGGTATGTTATCATGAGTCTATTATATGGGCTCAAAACTTGAGGCTTAGGGGGTAGAAACAAGGCATGTGGACGGTGATCTATATAGCACCGACGGCCAGACTGGCTGACATGATTAAGCTCAAACTGTCGGAAGAAGGTTTTATGGTGCAGGCCCGGGCCATCAGCGCGTCCAAGCAGCAGTTTGAGATACTTGTGCCTTCGGGTGAAGTCGAAGAAATACAGGAAGTGCTTAATTCGATTTTGCGCCCTTGAGTCCGGAACGGCGGAAAGTGATACAGCAGCATGAATGGAACGAAGGATGCACGATTGGCGGTAATGTTTTGCAAAACAGGCGTTGACGTGTGTATAAACATAATGCTTAGAGGTGCCGCACAGACGGCAGAGGACCTTGTATCGGTTACGGCTGACAAATAAACGGCTGGAGAGGTGTAGTTGTGTTTAAAGATTTATTCCAAAAGAAGCGTAAATACGCGACCATCCCTTCGGAACGGGTGCTGAGCGGCGATCAAGCGGACATGCCGGATCGTCCCAAACGAGAAATTCCCGAAGGTCTTATGACCAAATGCGGCAAGTGCGGAAGCATTCAATACAGTAAAGAGTTGGAAAAAAATCTGAAAGTGTGCCCGGTGTGCGGATATCATATGCGTCTTAACGCGATGGATCGTATCCGTATGGTGCTCGATGAAGATACATTTACAGAATATGATGCCGATATGATTTCGGTTGATCCGCTGGATTTTCCGGGATATGCGAGCAAGCTGGAGCAGCAGACGCTGAAATCCGGTTTGCGAGAGGCTGTCATTACGGGCGATGGGCTTATTCATGGGCATCCGACTGTTGTTGCGGTGATGAGCTTTGACTTTTTCACTGGCAGCATGGGTTCGGTCGTCGGGGAGAAAATTACCCGCGCCATTGAGCAGGCGATAGACAAGCGTCTTCCGCTTATTATTTTCTCCACATCTGGTGGGGCGCGTATGCAGGAAAGTATTTTGAGCCTGATGCAGATGGCCAAAACAAGTGCGGCTCTCGCTCGCATGGACGAGCAGGGATTGCTCTATATTTCCGTTATCACCGATCCGACTACAGGTGGAGTATCCGCCAGCTTTGCTACGCTTGGAGATATTAACATTGCGGAGCCTGGGGCAGTATTCGGTTTTGCCGGACGTATCGTGATCGAACAGACGATCAGACAGAAGCTACCGGACGATTTTCAAACCTCCGAATTTAATTTGCAGCACGGACAATTGGATATGGTTGTACATCGCAAGGAACTGCGCGATACACTTGGCCAACTGCTCGATTTGCACAGCGCGAAAGAGGTGGAATAGATGGCTGGCGAATTGCCTTATGAAAAGCCCCTGGTCGAGATGCGACAGAAGATCGATGAACTCAAGCAATTCGGACAGGATAAGCAAATTGATTTTACAGATGAAATTAACCGTCTGGAGGAACGTTATCTCCAGACGGAGGAAGAAATATACACAAACATTACAGCATCGCAAAAAATGCACGTGGCCCGTCATCATCAGCGACCGACATCGCTTGATCTGATCGAGCAGGTGTTTACGGACTTTATCGAATTGCACGGCGACCGCCTGTATGGCGACGATCTGGCGGTCGTGGGTGGAATTGCCAAGCTGAATGGTATTCCGGTAACCGTCATTGGACAGCAACGTGGCAAGGATACGAAGGATAATATCGCGCGGTTTTTCGGAAGCGCGCACCCGGAGGGATTCCGTAAAGGCTTGCGTCTTATGCAGCAGGCTAATAAATTCAAACGCCCTATTATTACATTTATTGATACGAAGGGCGCATATCCGGGTAATACAGCAGAGGAGAGAGGTCAATCGGAAGCGATTGCCCGCAATTTGCGGGAAATGGCAAAGCTTTCGGTGCCTGTTATTTGTGTGGTCATCGGCGAGGGTGGAAGCGGCGGTGCACTTGCGTTTGCCGTCGGCAACCGTGTGCTGATGCTGGAGCATGCCATCTACTCGGCCATTTCTCCAAACGGAGCGGCCTCAATTCTGTGGAAGGATGCTTCCAAGGCGGATCAGGCTGCCGAGGCCATGAAGATTACGGCGAATGACCTCCTGCGCATGGAGGTCATCGAGGATATCGTGCCGGAGCCGAAGGGGGGCGCGCATCGTAACTATGAAGTAACCGCTGCTGCTATCAAGGAGTCGCTGGAACGTCATTTGGCCGACCTTTTGAATATGAACAGCGACGAATTGAGGGAAGATCGGTATCAAAAGTTCCGAAAAATAGGCCAATATACCTTTTTGAAAACTTCGGAACCAGGTCCCATGTTGTAATACGCTGGAAACGGGTAACAATAAATATGACGAACTTCCTATACAAATAGGAAAAAGTGTAGTAGATTTAATTGTTGGAAAAAGATATAAAGTAGCACCTTTGAAAACGGAGGAAAAACCCAAATGCGCAAAACTAAGATTGTATGTACCATCGGTCCTTCCAGTGAGTCATTGGAAAATGTGAAGAAACTGATTTTGGCTGGTATGAACGTAGCCCGCCTGAATTTCTCTCACGGTGATTTCGAGGAGCATGGCAACCGGATCAAAAATATCCGCCAAGCTTGTAAGGAGCTTAACAAAAACGTTGCTATTTTGCTCGATACGAAGGGGCCGGAAATCCGGACAGGAAAGCTCGAAGTTGAACCTATTGAGCTTGTTCAGGACGAGTATATTATGCTGACAACGGAAGAAATTCTCGGTACGAAAGATCGTATTTCCGTTACGTACCAGGATCTTCCCTCGGACGTGGAGCCCGGCTCCACCATTCTGATCGACGACGGTCTGATCGGACTCACCGTTATTGAAGTATCAGGTAGTGAAATCAAATGCCGCATTGTCAATGGCGGAACGATCAAGAGCAAGAAAGGCGTTAATGTTCCCGGAGTGAACATTTCCTTGCCAGGCATTACAGAAAAGGATGCTAACGACATCACTTTCGGTATTGAGCAGGACGTTGATTTCATCGCAGCTTCTTTTGTTCGTAAAGCGAGTGATGTACTGGAAATTCGTGAATTGCTGGCGAAGCATAATGCAAGTCACATTCAAATCATTTCCAAAATCGAAAATCAGCAAGGTGTCGACAATTTGGACGAAATTTTGGAAGCTTCGGATGGCCTGATGGTTGCCCGTGGTGACCTCGGTGTTGAAATTCCTGCTGAAGAAGTGCCATTGGCGCAAAAATTGATGATTACCAAGTGTAATGTAGCGGGCAAGCCTGTTATTACCGCAACACAAATGCTGGATTCCATGCAACGTAACCCGCGTCCGACTCGTGCGGAAGCGAGTGACGTTGCGAATGCCATTTTTGACGGAACAGATGCCATTATGCTGTCCGGCGAAACAGCTGCGGGTAAATATCCGGTAGAATCTGTATTGACGATGTCCCGTATTGCAGAGAAAGCAGAATCCGCTCTGAACTACCGCGATTTGTTCAAAAAACAAAGAACGGCTCAGGAAGTTAGTATTACGGAAGCGATCAGCCAATCCGTTTCTATTTCTGCGCTTGACCTGCATGCCAAAGCCATCCTGACGTCCACACAAAGCGGAACAACGGCGCGTATGATTTCCAAATACCGTCCACAAGCTCCGATTATTGCTGTGACAACGCAGGAAAGAACAGTTCGCCGCTTGGCTCTGATCTGGGGAGTACATGCAGTACAAGGCAAACCTGTCGTGGACACGACGGACAAACTGATCGAAAATGCACTGGAAGGCGGTCGCAAATCCGGTCTCGTTAAAGAGGGCGATTTGGTTGTTATTACCGCAGGTATACCGCTCGGTGCTTCTGGTTCTACAAACCTGATTAAAATTAGCTGTGTTCCTGCACAAGCGAAACTTTAGCTTGTTTGTAATAAAAACAGACAGGCTTCATCTTCTAGGTGCGGCAGAGAGAGCATTCAAGTCATTTATGACTTGGATGCTCTTTTTTATGCTCTCTAGCTTCTCTGATCCTCCAGACCTTCTATCCGTGTAAAATCCAGAAATGCCTGCTGGATCATGCTAAGGTTAGTATCGCGTAGATACAGTAAATTTATGTGGTAACGCTCATTCTGCCCCTCAGCATGAGGCCAAGGAAGCCACTCTACCGACGGAACGTCACTACTTTCGTTACGAAGAACACCACAGGCAGGGAAGAAGGCAAGTGCTTCTCCGTTGCTTACCACCTGCATTAACGCCTCCCATGAATTCATTTCCAGATGGGGCTTGATCAACGAGGAATATGGATCTACAACAGATGGCCCGCTATATCTCACCCATGTACCCTTGGCCAGCATTTCAGGCCCCAAAGCATCCATTGATTTGGAAGTATACTCCATTGACATAGACCTGATAACTCCAATTCGATCCGAAGCGACAGGCTCTACCACGGTATGCTCGGAAGAATACTCTCCGTCATTCAAAAAAGCAAAATCAATCTCCCCCTGCTTAAGCAGTTGTCTGACTTTATCCGGGGATTGAATTTCTAGCCGAATTTGGCATTCGGGATATTGTTGAGCAAATTTAGCCATCATAGAAGGGAGTACATACGTGCCCGAGATGGACTCGGCGCCGATGTGCAATTGTCCCTGCGACTGCTCAGTATGTTCATTCACTGTTTGTCTTGCTTTTTGCTCCAGAGCAACCATCTGCTTGGCATAAGGCAGCAGCTTTTTTCCAGTTTCGGTAAGCATAATTCTTCCTTGCTGGGAGACGAATAAGGAGACCCCCAGTTCCTTTTCCAGACTTTTCATATGAAAGCTGACGGTAGGCTGTTTAATTTGCAATGCCTCCGCCACATCCGTCGCCTTGTGGAATTTGTCGATCATCATCAAAATACGCAATTTTAAAATATTCATGGACTTGAACAGCTCTCCTTACATGGACTTCATGTATAAAAAATCAATTATAGATTAATTATATACTGAAAAACAATTTATCTATCAATATTTTATATTTTTTTTACAAAACCAAGTCGTTCGTCTAACATTCCAAGCCTACAATGTAAAAGTGTTGATGGTCATAAATAAAAAACCGTCACTTAAATAAGGGGAGGACAATAAAAAATGTTAAAAAAATGGCCGTTCATTCTGATGACTCTCACCATGGTATTTGCACTTGCAGCTTGCGGATCGGGTAACAATGCTGCACCACAAGGAGACGCTGCTAAAGGAACAGACAATAAAGCGGCTGCTGAACTGACAGGTAACATTCTGGCTGTTGGCTCCACTGCACTTCAACCATTGGTAGAGCAAGCGGGACAAAAATTTATGGCTGTAGATAAATATAAAGGAATTGCGGTTCAAGTGCAGGGCGGCGGTAGCGGTACTGGCTTGACTCAAGTTTCCGGCGGACAAGCGGATATCGGTAACTCCGACGTATTTGCAAAGGAAAAACTGGAGAGTGGCGCAGATGAATTGGTCGATCACCAGGTAGCTGTTGTAGCAATGTCAGCAGTAGCAAACCCTAAGGTTGGCGTAACAGACCTGAAGAAAGATCAATTGGTACAAATTTTCACAGGTAAAATCACGAACTGGAAACAAGTTGGCGGTGCGGATCAAAAAATCGTTATTGTAAACCGTCCAAGCAGCTCCGGTACTCGTGCGACATTTGAAAAATACGCTTTGGGACAAAAAACGGAAGATCTGCCAGGCTCCATTCAGGAAGATTCCTCCGGTACTGTGAAAAAGCTGATTGCTGAAACACCGGGTGCTATTGGTTACCTCGCCCTGTCCTACATCGACAACACAGTAACAGCATTGAAATACGATGGTGTTGAAGCTAACGTGGAAAATGTAGAGCAAGGTAAATATCCAGTATGGGCTTACGAGCATATGTACACCAAAGGTGAGCCAAAAGAGCATGTAAAAGCATTCCTGGATTACATTCTGTCTGATGAAATCCAAAAATCCGATGTCGTAGACCTGGGATACATCCCGGTATCAGGCATGCAAGTTAAACGCGATGCTGACGGTAACATTACGAAATAAGGAGATATACACCTCCTGTTCGGATGAATGCAGCTAAATGCAAAGTTATATTCACGGAGAAGAGGCGGACTAACGTCCAGCCTCTATTCTTCCGTTAAAGGAGTCACAGTATGGAACCAATTGAAGGGAAGGCATACATGGAACAGAATAAACGATCCCGAGGTATGAAAGAAAGGCATTACTGGGAAGAATGGACCGGCCGCATTTATACGTCGGTTTGTGTCGTTTTTTTGGTTGCAGTCATTGTCTCCATTGTATATTTTGTCGCCTCCAAAGGTGTAGCTACATTTGTGGTGAATGGAGTCAGTCTGCAAGAGTTTTTCTTCGGAACCAAATGGAGCCCGGATGGTGAGCCTAAGTCCTTCGGCGCACTTCCGTTTATTACAGGCTCTTTTGCTGTAACCGTTCTGGCGGCCTTGATCGCCAGCCCGCTCAGCTTGTGTGCGGCTTTATTTATGACCGAAATCGTACCGAAATCAGGTAAACGTATCCTTCAACCTGCGATTGAATTGTTATCCGGTATTCCGTCCGTAGTATACGGCTTTGTCGGCTTGACCGTAATTGTTCCGTTGCTGCGGGACGTGTTCGGGGGACAAGGCATCGGGATTCTCGCTGGCTGTCTCGTGTTGTCAGTGATGATTTTGCCGACGATTACGAGTATTATGGCGGATGCATTGTCATCCTTGCCAGGTGGCCTGCGCGAGTCCTCTTACGCCCTGGGCGCTACCCGCTGGCAGACAATTGCACGTGTTATTATTCCGACACTGCTGCCTGCTCTGTTAACAGGAATTATTCTTGGTATGGCTCGTGCCTTCGGGGAAGCGCTGGCTGTACAGATGGTGATCGGAAATGCTCCGCATATACCGCAATCCTTGCTGGAATCCGCTTCGACCTTGACCAGTGTTATTACACTTAGCATGGGCAATACAGCTATGGGCTCGGTTCATAACAATGCTCTCTGGAGCATGGCGCTTGTTCTCCTGCTCATGACATTCATCTTCGTGCTGCTGGTAAGGCTGCTTGAAAGGAGAAACCGGATTTGATGAAAGCTAAAACGACCGACAAAATCGCTACATTTGTAATCTGTTTCTTCGCATTGTTCATTGTCGCACTTCTGGTGGGACTGCTGGGATTCATTTTGGCACGCGGAGTCAGTCACATTTCCTTTGACTTTTTGACCAGTGCTCCTCAGACGTTACGCGCAGGTGGAGGCATCGGCCCGCAATTGTTCAACTCTGTATTTTTACTTATTTTAACCTTGATTATCACCATTCCGATTGGTTGGGGTGCGGGTATATACATGGCGCAATATGCGAAGCCGGGGAAAATTACGGACTTCATACGACTTGTCGTCGAAGTATTGTCTTCGTTTCCGTCCATCGTCATCGGTTTGTTCGGACTTTTACTTATCGTAAATACATTTAATTTTGGTTTTTCCCTGTTATCAGGAGCCTTGGCCTTGGCTGTATTCAATCTGCCGCTGATGGTTCGGACGACAGAACAGGCTTTCCGGGCGGTGCCCAAGGAGCAAAAGGAAGCCGGGCTTGCGCTCGGGTTGTCCAAGTGGAAAATCATTACCTCCATTTTGCTGCCTGCTGCGCTGCCGAGCTTGATTACAGGGACGATTTTGGCCGCGGGCCGCATTTTCGGGGAAGCAGCAGCGTTGCTGTTTACAGCTGGGATGAGTACGCCGCCGCTTGATTTCACTGATTGGAATCCATTGCATGCCAGATCGCCCATTAATCCGATGCGTCCTGCCGAGACACTGGCTGTGCATATCTGGAAGGTTAACAGTGAAGGCATCGCTCCTGATTCCAAGGATATTGCCGCAGGTGCTTCCGCGGTATTGGTGCTGCTCGTACTTGCCTTCAACCTGATCGCAAGATGGTTCGGAAGAGTCGTCTACCGCCGCCTGACAGCTGCCAAACGGATGGATTAGAAAGGGGATGGGAAACATGGAACAAGTCATTTCGCGAACGGCAACACCTGCAACGCCCATACAATCTACGCGCTCGGAACAACTTGCGGGGCAAGCTCCACAACCTTTCAGTACCGAGGATTTAAGTATCTATTACGGCAGCTTTGAGGCTGTAAAAAAAGTAAATCTGGCCTTTCCCGAGCAGACAGTGACCGCCCTGATCGGGCCTTCCGGCTGCGGTAAATCGACCTTTTTGCGCTCTCTCAACCGGATGAACGACGAGATTGCCTCTTCCTCTACGACAGGGCACATCTGGATGGACGGACAGGATTTGACCGCACCGGGCACAGATGTGATCAAGCTGCGTCAGCAAATTGGCATGGTGTGGCAGCGGCCTAACCCGTTTTACAAATCCATTTATAATAACATCGCTTTCGGTCCCAAATACCGGGGTGTTCGTAAAAAGAAACAGCTTGATGAAATCGTCGAAAGCAGTCTGCGTAAAGCAGCACTATGGGATGAGGTTAAGGACCGTCTTCATGATTCCGCTCTGGCGTTGTCTGGTGGACAGCAGCAGCGGCTTTGTATTGCGCGCGCGCTATCCGTCCAACCGAAAATTTTATTGCTTGACGAGCCGGCTTCTGCGCTGGATCCTGTATCTACAGGCAAGGTGGAAGAGCTGATTACCGAGTTGAAAAAAGAGCTGCGCATCGTCATCGTGACGCACAATATGCAACAGGCGGCACGGATTTCCGATTATACGGCTTATTTTTATATCGGGAGTCTGGTCGAGCAAGGCAAAACGAATGATATTTTCACTAATCCTGAAAATGAGCTGACCCAGGAGTACATTATGGGGCGGTTTGGGTAAGCGAGACCGTTCGTCGGCTTACTATATATGAGATAGGATAAATCCTCTTACTAATCTAGTATTAGTAAGAGGATTTTTTTATGTGCGCCCGGCATGGGCGATAACTTGGCGGTGAAAGTCCGCTACAGGCTTGGCAGTAGGAACTGTTAGCCAA